>NZ_JAVVES010000100.1:0-5740 GCF_032250955.1 Sulfuriflexus sp.
TCACCTTGGCGGACTGGATCTTTATCCTGATGGTGTTATACGGTAAATCTTACCCACCACATCTGGGGAAGAGCCCTTATGTCTTTGTTCCACAAGTAAGTACCACTTCGTCATCTCCCAGTCCTTTTACATGGCCGCCGACTGACTTCAGCATTACGCTGAAGGTCATGGCGCTTGATAACAAGGGCGAGCAGGTATGGACGGGCAGTGTAGCGGGCAAGGGGCATGCTGAGTTTGAAGAATTCAAGAATGACTTCCAGCTCGCAGCCAGGCTTGCCAGTAAGGCAGCGTTTATAAAATTGCAGGAAGAGATAGTAAAGGCCAGCGAACTACACTAATGACAAGAGGAGTTTATTTGCCTCTCGATGGCGTTTATCCGGCTTATGGTCGGTTGGGAAATGTCGGCAGGACATGAGCTTTTTTCCAGTATCAACCCAATAACGCGGCCACAACGGCAGTCCAGGCCCTGGCCAGGTTATTAAGGTCATAGCCACCTCCGCCGAGGGCGATAAGGCGGCCATCACATACCCGGTTCGCGAGTACCTTGAGGCGTTTCGTGACAAAAGCATGTGTCGCTTCACTGTATTGCATCTGTGTGATGGGGTCGCCGTCGAGGCTGTCCGCTCCGGCTTGCAAGATAATAAACTCCGGGCGGGCCTTTTCGATAAAGGCCTCGGTGGCGGGCCACATATGCATTAGCAGGTCATCAGTCGCGCCCGGCGGCATGGGCACATTCATTTTGGTGCCGACGGCTTCATCCTCACCTGTTTCACCGAGCGCACCCGTGCCAGGATAGAGCGTGCGACCATCCTGATGAAAGTCGACAATGCAGACGTCAGGGTCATCGGCAAAGGCATAGAACACCCCGTCGCCATGATGGGCATCGATATCGATATAGGCGATCCTGCGGATATGATGCTGGCGGCGCAGCACCTCAATGGCGATACCACAATCATTGAAGACACAAAAGCCGGCTGCCGCATCGCGCTGCGCATGGTGCAGGCCGGCAATGGGGACAAATACCCTGGCACACTGGCCAGCGAGTATCCGTTCGATACCATCAAGCACACTGCCGACGACAAACCGCGAGGCCTCGTACATGCCCTTGAATGCCGGAGTATCGCCGCTGTCGAGCATGCCGGTACCGGTTGCTGAAAGCGCGATGACCTTGTCGATATAGCTGGCGGTATGAAAGGTTTCTATGGCATCGCGTGCGGCCATGACAGGCACACATTGACAGACCCGCTCATGCAGCCCCCGGCGCTCGAGTTCGTTGGTAAAGGCCGCATGCCGTTGCGGGCCGAAGGGGTGTGCGGGGCCGAAATTATAGCTCGCCAGGGCCTCGCCCTTGTAGACACAAACCGGTGCAGTCATGGCCGGGTATGCTCCTTTCGATTGCACCGAGTGACCATTTCTTTTTTTATTACACGGACAAAGAGAATATTTAACATAGTGTGCCGTTGCACCGTATCAAGGCGGTTTATAAAAACGGTGAATGCATCTGGCAACGGGAGCATTGAAAGTGGTATCTCATGGTATTTTTAGCCAGCCGGGCCAGGCGCCTTGCCGGCCTGGTGGTGTTACCGCAGTGGCTCGGCCCAGTCATTGGGCCGTGTGTCAGTGACCTCTGTGCCGAGGTCATCGGCTTCAGCGATATCCATGGTGCCTGTCCAGTTTTCCGGTTCTTCGCAGAGCTCGATATCCATGTTGCGCCATGTGGTGAAACTGATCTCCTCGATGTCACTGTCAAAATACTGAATATCAATACTGTCTTCGCCTATATCGACAATGGTGAATAGCTGCCCTTTGTCTGTGTGTGTACCAGTTATTAACGATCGGATCGTATTCATTTGGCATTGCACTTGCCTCCTTGTTGCAGGTTGGATTCTGTTACCAATAAGGGTCTTTTGCTCAACATTGGTAAGTCCCAATCAGTTCTGCCTGCGCCAGTACGTGGCCTTGCATATTCTTTTCAAGCTTTGCCTTTGTAGGCTCATGTAAATCAGGCAAGCGCGTGTCCAGGGCATAGAGCTTGAAGAAGTAACGATGCCGGCCAGTCGGTGGGCAGGGGCCGCCATAAGCGGTGCGTTTCCAGTCGTTACGGCCCTGATGGGCATTGCCCGGCAGGTCTTCTGCAGAGAGCGCCTCTTCCAGTACCGGGCAGGAGGCCGGGATGTTGTAAAGCAGCCAGTGTACCCAGGTAACTTTCGGTGCCGCCGGGTCAGGGGCATCCGGGTCATCAACAATCAGGACCAGGCTCTCGGCGTCGGCGGGGACATGCTGCCACGCCAGCGGCGGAGAGATGTCCTCGCCATCGCAGGTATACCGGGAGGGTATGTGACCATTATGTTCAAAGGCATTCGAGGTAAGGGACAAGCTCAGTATATTCACCGTGGCGGCTTTATCATATGTAACCGGGCCCTGTAGAACAGCATGACCGGGAGCCGGCGTTGAGAATGCCGTCTGGAATTTCCAACACGGCAATCAGGGTTTCATTTTCAATGCTGACATTAGTCACCGATATCAGCGTAAATACTTATATTCATTGCCGGGTAATTCTCCACAGAATGTGAGGATGCCAGATACCGATATATGGATTGAGCAAGTTGCTGATAGCCCCCTCATGGCAACGGCCATTCACGCCGGGCACGAGATTCGTCGTGAACTGCTACCCCTGTTGGTGCTGGACGATGCCGGGCGTGCGCATGAAGAAGACCCGTATACGGACTATCTTGCCAGGGTGGTGCCCACCTGGCTGGTGCCGCAACGTTCACGTTTTGAAGTAGACCTGAACCGGCCGCGTGACGCGGCCGTCTACACGCGACCGGAAATGGCCTGGGGTCTGCCACTATGGAAGGCGCCGCTCGCCGAAGACATGATAGAACGCTCCTTGCACGAATATGATGCCTTCTATACGGAACTGAAAAAGCTGCTCGACAGGCTGGTTGTGCATTTTGGTCATATTGTGGTCCTTGATCTGCATGCCTATAACTATCGACGTGCAGGCCCCGGCCAGCCGCAGGCTGACCCGGCCAGCAATCCGGAGGTGAATGTTGGCACCGGCACGATGCCGGACCGTGAGCGCTGTTTGCCCGTCATCAGGCGCTTCATCACTGATCTGCATAACTATAATTTCATGGACCGGCATCTGGATGTGCGTGAAAACATTAACTTCCAGGGGCGGCAGCTGGCGCAATGGATCCATCACCACTATCCGGACAGCATCTGTGTCTTGTCGATCGAGTTCAAGAAGTTCTATATGGATGAGTGGACCGGGGTGGTGGACATTGAGCAAATCCAGGCTATTCGTGACGCATTGCAAACGACACTGGAGGGCGTGTTGGAAGAGCTGAAGAACATCAAATGAGTAACGGCGACGAAGATTACCTCAACGATGCGCTGATCGACTCGGTCCTGGATAAATACCGACGGAATATTGCGGTGCGTACAAAAATGAACAGGCGCGGGCGTATCCACCTTGACCGGCAGTTACCCTTTCTGGCCTTTTATCGCCAGCCATCAACAGCTAATGACCGTGGTACGGCGCGTCTGCTGCTCGGCGAGACGTCCTTTTTGCTTGCCGATAACCAGCCCGGCCACCAGGCGGCATTGCACCGGCTGGTGACCGGCATCCTTGATATCCAGCATCGACAATTCGGTGCATGCCTGCTGCTGGAACTGTGGGCCGGCACCGAGGTCACCGACGAAACGCGGCATGTAGCCTTGCGTATTATCGCCCCTCCACATAATGTGCCCCCGGCCTTTCTCGAGCGCATGGAAAATGCCATGCTGAATATTCGTATCAATGATCATCAGCGCGCGGCTGTAGCTGTCTCCTACCAGGAAGAGCCAATCTCACCGTCGCCACCGTTGTTAAGTGACCGCGAACTCAAGCAGTTTAACTGTCTGCACATTGGTCTGGAAGTCAGCCCAATCTACCGGGACACAGGGAGCAACCAGCTGCTGCCGTTTCTTTTACGACGTTTTCATCATGCCTTTAGCCGTGCACTGAAGCGTAGTTTTTATGCCTTCACGCATTACTGTACGCATGTGCGGCCCGTTCATTATCTTGAACTTGGACAGCGGTCGATGACCCCGGCGGTATACGAAACGGATGAGCGGCTGGCCAGAATCAGCAATGACTTTGACCTGCTGCTGCACGTGACACCCACGAATGCGCCATTTGCCTGGGAGGAATTCAGCTGCAGCAGTTATGCACGCATACCGGAATTCCTGTATCGGCCGCGTACGCTGGACCCGGCATTGGTGAAACGGGAACTGTTTGCTATTCCGATCGAGCGTATAGAGGACCCGACGTTGGCACATATCTTTTCGCAGAAACGCGATGAACTGGACAGGCAGCTGACCTTGATCGCTGATCGCAATACGCCACGATTTCTACTTGGTAGTCGGCAGTTATTCGGTGATGTCGATGCTGGGTTATTGTCCCTCGCCGAACAGATACTGGTATTCAGCAAGACTGAAGCAGTGGCAAAGGAGGCTCTGGAATACCTGTCTGCCGAGGCATTCGCTGAACAGGCGCGTCAGGAAATCGCCTATTACCGGCAACAGGATGCAGGCCTGCCGGCGCGGGTCGAAGTGCGTCAGGATGTCACGGGGATCATGGTCTCAAAGGGGAACTTTCTCGTCGGTATGGATGCGCAGGTTTCGAGTGCAGGCCTCAGGGCCACCCTGGCGCATGAAATCGGCACCCATGTGCTGACACACTACAATGGCAATCAGCAGCCCTTTCGTGAATTGTATGCCGGCATGGCCGGTTATGAGTCGATGCAGGAGGGCCTCGCCGTGCTCGCCGAATACCTGGTTGGCGGTCTGGGACGGACGCGCTTGCGTCTGCTGGCCAGCCGGGTGATGGCCGTGCATATGATCACCGAGGGTGCGGATTTTATCGAGACCTTCCGGGGCCTGCGTGAAAGGTACGATCTGGGTCCGCGCGCAGCGTTCTATATCAGCATGCGCGTCTTCCGCGGCGGTGGTTATACAAAAGACAAGATTTACCTGCAGGGGCTGAAGCAGTTACTGCACTACCTGGCAAAGGGCGGTGATCTGGAAGACCTCTATCTGGGCAAGGTCAGTTATGACTACTTGCCACTGGTCAGGGAACTGCAATGGCGCCGGATACTGGTGCGGCCGCGCCTGCTTCCACGGTTTCTCGCTGAAAAGGAAACCACGGCCCGTCTCGATATCCTGCGAAAAGGGCTAACGGTAATGGATTTGATGAAGGATGCCAGCTGATGCGTCTTGGTATAGTCGTCAATGATATCAATACCGAACAGGCCGGTTTTACCACCACCGGTCTGGCCATGAATGCGACAAATCGGGGTCACCAGGTGTGGTATATCGAGATCGGGCAATTCGACTATGCGCCGGACCAGTGCGTGTATGCGCGTGCCCTCTCCAATCCGGTGCGGAAGTATCGTTCCAGCAGCGTCTATCTGGAGAGTTTGCAGGGCAAGTCGGTGCAGCGGGAACGACTGGCGGTGAGCGATCTGGATATTCTCCTGCTGCGCAACAACCCGGCAGATGAAGTCTTGAAGCGCCCCTGGGCACGCCTGGCCGGGATCAACTTCGGCCGCCTGGCCATGCGCCACGGTGTGATTGTCCTGAATGACCCGAATGGACTGAGCCATGCGATTAACAAAATAGGCTCTTCCCCAGATGTGGTGGGTAAGATTTACCGTATAACACCATCAGGATAAAGATCCAGTCCGCCAAGGTG
>NZ_JAVVES010000101.1:0-5607 GCF_032250955.1 Sulfuriflexus sp.
CCTAATATCTGCGCGTATAATTCTTTGTCTCTCATGGCTTCTACGGTAACCTACCCACTTGATTTGGTGAAGAGCCTTTTTTTCAACATCCAGGCCGTCGGCCCCGTCTTGTCTAGCGCAGTCCCGGCAGACCAAGCGACAAGGCCGGCCAGTAGGTAATGATAAGCACGGTCAACAACAGGATAATGAAAAACGGCAGCGTCGCGCGATACAGCTGCATCACGGGTTTTTTGAACCGGTAACTGGCAATAAACAGGTTCATGCCAACCGGTGGTGTGAAATAGCCTATCTGCATATTGGCCAGGAAAATGATCCCCAGGTGCACCGGATGGATGTCATAACCCATCGCGATCGGTAATAATAACGGCACCATGATGACCAGCGCCGAAAAGATATCCAGCATGGTGCCGAGCACAAGCAGAAATATATTCAGCAGGATCAGGAAGGTCAGCCTGTCACTGATATGCGCCTGAACCAGGGCAAACAGTTTTGCCGGCACCCCGGCATCGATCAGGTAATTGGTCGATGCCAACGACAGACCAAGAATGATCAGGATGGCGCCAACCAGCACCATGGCATCCCGCATCACCTCGGGCAGTTTCCTGAGCGATACTTCGCGGTAAATACCGACTTCAACAATCAAGACGTAGAGTACCGTCACGGCCGCGGCCTCGGATACCGCAAAATAGCCGGAATAGATACCGCCGAGGACGATAAACGGCAAGGGAATTTCCCAACGCGCCTCCCACAGGGCCGAGCCGGCCTCTAGCGGCGAAAACGCCTGCAGTGACTGGCTACGGTTGACCCACACGACCCAGACCGATAACACCACCAGCATCAGGAGACCGGGGAATATCCCGGCCAGGAACATGTCGTCGACCGTTACCGGCTCACCGACACCGACTTGTTGTGCGATCACGGCATACAGGATCAGCGGCAACGATGGCGCAAACAACAGGCCGAGACTGCCGGAGGTCGTAACCAGACCGAGGTTGAAGTTTTCGCGGTAACCGGCCTGCGCCATGGCCGGTACAAGCAAGGCGCCCAACGCCACAATGGTCACGCCCGAGGCACCGGTAAACGCCGTAAAAAAGGCGCAGGCCAGCAAGGCGACAATCGCCAGGCCGCCCGGCATCCAGCCAAGCAATGCCTGGGTCACACGCACCAGGCGCGCCGCCGCGCGGCTCTCACTGAGCAGGTAACCAGCAAAGGTGAACAACGGAATGGCGAGCAGGATGGGCATTTCGGCAAGACGGTAAAACTCGATGGTCACCGCCGTCAGGTCAATATCCGAACGATGGAAACCCAGTAGCGCGGCCGCCGCGATGATCGCAAACAGCGGTGTGCGCAATAGCGCCAGCATGATAAGGCCGAGGTTGGTGAGGATCGTCATCGCTTTCCTTGCAGGCCGGCAACGCACCGCACCGCATAGCGCAGGCCGATCACGGCAAAACCGACAGGGATAATCAGTTCAAACCACCAGGCCGGGAACCCGGAAAAAGCGATAACGCCGGCCTCCTGATCCTGCATGACAAATCGCACACCGTGATATGCCAGCACCGCACATACACACAGGGTAAATATATCTGAAAGCACTCCGCTAACACGTTTGCTGCGCGCTGACATATAGCGTGTCAGGATATCAATACTGATGTGGTTGTCCTTGCGCGTGGCAACCATCGCGCCGAGCAGGCCAACCCATAACACCAGGATGCGCAACAGTGGATCACCCCAGGCAAAGCCCGTTTCCAGGGCGTTGCGTAACAGTATCTGCATGCTGGCAATAACGATCATGGCCGCGAGCATAAACACCAACAGGGTGTCTTCGACCCTGTTCGAGTAATGCAACAGGCGTTGCAGGAAACCCTTATTTTGCTTTTCTGGTTCCTTGCCGGTAGTCATGCAGATGACTCCTGAGTGTTTTTAACATGGCCTCGGAAAAGAGACCTTCTCTGGCAAGCTCGTCCATGGCCCGGGATACCTTGTCATTCCATTCTTTCTGCTTGTCAAGATCAGGCGTAATAAACCTGATACCTTGATTTTCAAGCGCCTCGCGCGCCGCATGATTTTCCTCGCGATTCTGCTCGCCGAACTTTTTAAAAATCTTCCCCATCACTTCATGTACGATCTTCTGATCAGCCGCCGTGAGCTTTTCAAATGTCTCGCGTTTCACCACGAGTGTCGCATAGAGATAGGCCAGCGGAATATCCGTAAGGTATTTAACCCGTGTATGCCATTGCAGGGCAATCGCCCCGATCGGCGACGTGCCAACCGTATTAATCAATCCGGTCTGCAGGCCGGTCAGCACGTCGGTGAGTGGCAGAGGGATCGGTGAAACCCCGATCGCCTCGAATGCAGCGCGGCTGATGCGATCTCCCTGTGGCGTCCAGACCTTCTGCTTTTTCAGGTCTTCAATTGAGGCGACCGGGTTATCGGACATCAGGTAGGCAAAACCACCACCACTCAGACCGAAACTGATAAAACCGTTTTGCTTCAGGCCTGCAATGATCTGGCTGTCCATGCGCTGACGAACATAGTCGACTTCTTCAAAGGAACGAAAGGCGAAGAGGAGGTTATAGATATAAGCACCGGTATATATATCGGCCACGCCACCACCGGTCAGGGCGCCACCGTGTAACTGGCCGATGCGGATCTTGCGCAAGACAGTCGCATCGTTACCCATGACACCGCCGGGATAAAACCGGAACGTTACCCTGCCATTGGTGCGCTGTTCGATTTCATTGGCACCCTCGCGCACGGTGTTCATCCAGCTTGTGCCATCCGGGAAGATGGTGGCAATCTTGAAGGTCTGCGCATGCACGGCTACAGACATGCCGGCCAGGAACAGGAAAAAAAGTAATCGCTGCATCAGAAATACTCCGTGGCAGATTCCAGTAACTGCCGTGCCTGTTGTTGTGCGAGCACATTGCTCAGGGTCAGGCCGGGTTCTTGCGGGTTGGCCTTGATGACCTCATTCAGCAGCCGGTCATGCAGTTCCCGGTCAAACACCAGCCGCGCATACCACCGTGCCATTTCAACCTTGGCGATCAGATTCCTGCCGGCAGATAGCTTGATGGCCTGTTCGAAGTGCGCACGACCCTGCTCGGGTTTGCCACCCATGCCGGGCGGCAGGCGCGCCTGCAGGATACCCAGGTAAACATGCGCCTGGCCACCCTCGTACTCATCATCAAGGGCAACAATACGTTCCATCATCGCCTCGATCTTCGGCAGGTCGGCAATCGCGTTCCAGTCTTCCCTGTTCGCCAGCACCCAGCCCGCCCAGGCCGTTGCATAGGTATAGAGTACATCGATATCGCCCTTGCCGGTTTTATTGATTACTGCAACAAACCTGTCGAAGCTGTCTTGATCCACCCGGCACCGCTCTGCCCGATCCAGGCAAAAGGCCCGCCGCGCATAGTCACGCGCCCTGGCCGAGAGTAGCCGGGCACGCCCTGTATCCTTAACAAACACCGAGGCATACGTATTATAGAGACGGGCGCCTGCCATCAGCATTGCGCGGTCGTCCGGGTTACTCTGGATATTGCCGTCGATAATCAGCATGTAGGCCGGGGCACCGGCCCTAACAATGGCGGGGTCTTCCTGGTTCGCGATGCCCTTCTGCAGGTCACCTGCCAGGCCTTCGGTGATCATCGAGGCACAAGCAGATAGCATGCCGATCATCACAGCAAATAAGCTGCAGCGAAGAAATCTGATCCCTGTATATACGGTCACGATGCTTGTCCGTCTTTTTCCATGAATGTCCGCTTCAGAATAGCGCATCTGGCGTCCAGACTCTATTAGCGGCTGGGTTCGCCTTGCTGGCCCGTGGTCTTCATCATCGCTTTTCAGGCTAATCATAGCCAGAATGGTGGCAAGTGCTGCATAACCTCACTCTCGATGAGTGTAGCCAGTGTATTGTAGCCCCCGAAATTGGGGTGGGTATCATTGCGCCAGTCACAGCTGAGGCTGGTAGCACACGGCCTGGCTTGCAAGGTAGCTCGAGCCAGGCATTTTGCAGGCAGGCTTAACCGCTAATCATCATTATCAACGTCGTCCATATCATACTGCCCCGACAAGTTACGCCGGATATGCGACCAGGACATGCCTACTGTTAATAGTACTGTGATAATGATCAGGCCGGCATAGGTATAGAAACGGAGGCTGTCTTCAGAGGTCCAGCCTGAATCGATCATAAGCCAGAGGATGGCCCCGCACAGACCGGTCACCAGCACCAGGCCCACTGTACCCAGTGAACGCAGCGTGGCCCGGACAAATATCACCCAGCCGATAACCAGCAGGATACCGGCAATCAGCTTCAGCGGGGTGAAGGGAAAAAAGTTTTCCACTCCCCAATGGTAATAGGAATAACCTTCCGGGTTATAACTGAGGAACACAATAAGTAGCGCAAATAGAAACCGTAAAAAAACACCACCCCAGGTAAGCTGCCTTGACATTGCATCAACCTCTTTTGTTCTTTGTTTGATTGGCGTTTATTGCAGCGTATCAAAAGACCCGGCTCATGCCTTTACCAGAACTTCCACCATGGCTTTTCTGCTCCATTATCGTCGCGCTCACGCCTGTGCTCCCTGTCCTCGTGTTCCATTTCTTCCCGGTGCTTGCGTTCCTCACGTTCCATTTCCTCCCGGTGCTTGCGTTCCTCACGTTGAGCTTCCTGCTTGTTCTTCTGGTACTCACGCTCGTCTTCTGCTTGATGCTTACGCGACTCGCGCTCGGTTTCCTGCTGGCGTTTTTGCGCCTCACGGACATCCTTGTCAGGTCGATCTGCCATCGCCGCAGGCGAAGCACAGAAAGCGGCTAATAATAAGGTTGTAATCAGAGATGACTTTATCGACATAGCGGTACCTCGCAGTGATGATGTTATAAAGTGAGTATGAACGATTCTAGACCATATATCTGCAAAACCTGAATAGGTAACTCTGCCACTTTATTTGCCTGACATTTTGAATGGCTCTATTTAGACCAATCGACCCTGAGCCTTCTGGTTTTCATATTAGAAACCATTGTTCTCTGGCGTCTACTTATCAGATGATAATTCATGATTTCTCATCGCATCATTCTCGATAAGCACCCGCTCCTGCACCAGTCGCCACAAATCATCGTCCTCTTTCTCCAGCAACATCTCAACGATCTGTTCATTCAGGGTGCCATCCGCCCCCACCACCATTTCAAAGACGGTGAATATAATCTGGGTCTCTGTTGCGCTGATCAGGTTAAAACCCTTGTAAGCAACGCTCTTTATCAAGGCATTTTCAAACTGAAATTTGCACTGCTTATACCATATATCGTAATCGATGTTATCAAACCCGGGGACACCCTGGACGCTGACACGTTTTGATATCATCCCCATGTGTACCTTAAGGTCCTTTTTCCCGGCACTTTCTGCCGCCTCAGTTAACCACTTCTCTGCAATCTGTTGGGCACGTTCTTCTATCATAAAAGTTCCAGTAATAAGTGTTCCGCGTGACAAAACTCAACTCTTTGTGATGTCTGCCGATATTAATAGCCAGTAACACTGCTGTCCCGTTAATTCCCTCTCCCTTCGGGAGAGGGTTAGGGTGAGGGGATTTAGATTCGATAACACCTTGT
>NZ_JAVVES010000102.1:0-5510 GCF_032250955.1 Sulfuriflexus sp.
ATATAGTTCTGCACTTCTTCCCAGTCATCTTTCTTTTCTGGCTCAATGTCGCTCTCATCCAGCAGCGCTTCTTCCATGTTGGTTCGCGTGCCTTCTATACGGCTTGATTGTGTGGCTTCTTTGGTAATGTGCATACGGATGAAATAATCCACATTAGGTATCAATTGGGAAAAGGCACTTAATTCCCCTAATACACGATCAGCATCACTAAGCAAACGCTGAACTTCTCCGTCACTGATCGCCCAGGCATGATTGATTTGTTCCGGTAAGAAGCTCTTGTACTCATATTGCTGCTGATATTTACCAGCCTTAAAGTCACATATATTCATTTAATGTCAAATTCCATACAGGTTTTCGATATAACAATTTTCTTATGTCGAAATCTAGCTCCTTAATCACCTTATGTCAAATACTAGCCACGTTTTCGATATAACGATTCTCTTATGTCGAAAACTTATAGATTAAAGCATACCCATTGGTTCTTTAACGTTATTAAGAATCTCTGACTCCAGCGCTTCCAGTTGATCCAGAATTACTGCGGTGCGTCATACTAGCGGATGTAAAAAAATGGTGGCCGAACCTGGACAAATTTGCCGGGAGCAAAATTTGGACATGCCGCGTTTTTGGCGGCATGGGCCGAAGGCCGACTAATTTTGCCGGGAGCAAAATTGAATGGTCGCAGACCAGCCTGCAAGGCAAATTACAGGACGTAATTTGTAACCACACGGATGTACTGAGCCATTGAGCCAGGCCTGGTTCAATTCGGATCAAGTCTGAGAATGTATAAACTGGGAAAATTTTAAAGCGGAGGTAAAAAATGGTGACCGAACCTGGACAAATTTGCCGGGAGCAAAATTTGGACATGTCGCATTTTTAGCGGCATGGGCCGAAGGCCGAAGCACACGGACGTGCTGAGCAATTGAATCAGGCCTGGTTCAATTCGGATCAAGTCTGAAGATATATAAACTGGGAGAGTTTTAAAACGAAGGTAGAAAATGGTGGCCGAACCTGGAATTGAACCAGGGACACGCGGATTTTCAATCTGCCTTTTCCTAAAAACCCCAATAAGCAACAATCAATAACTGCTACAAATACAATAAGTTGTAATTTATTTCGTCTTGTTACCTTTCGTCTTTTGTTGTCTTTTGTCTTAGGTGGTGCGCCATGGGTGCGCCATGGGTGCGCCATGGCTAAAGTTCTAAATTAATTTATTGCCTTGAATTTCTTATCTTGCACGACCGTTTTGTTATGTTAAATTCAAATCCGGTCAATTCAAGGAGACTGTTATGGAAGAACCTTCAGCCCTCATCCTCAGGGCAACTCAGTTCGCAGCATTAAAGCACAGAGACCAGCGCCGCAAAGATCACGCGGCATCCCCTTACATCATTCACCCGGTCACCGTGGCGCATGAGCTCACCCTGGCCGGTATTGCCGATCCCGAGGTCATAGCAGCGGCTTTGTTGCACGATACGCTGGAAGACACGGAAACGGTGCCTGCTGAGTTATTGGCGGCTTTCGGTGAACGTGTCTGCAAAATGGTCCAGGAACTGACTGACGACAAAGAGTTGCCCAAGGCGGAGCGTAAGCGGTTGCAGGTTGAGCACGCCCCCGGATTGTCACCGGGCGCTGCTCTGGTGAAGGTCTGCGACAAGATTGCCAATATCACAGACATTACCCATAGCCCACCGCCTGACTGGAGCACTGAGCGCCGTATGCAGTATTTGGGCTGGGCTGAGACCGTAGTGGCTGGATGTAATGTCGACAATGATCAACTTAAGCAGCGATTTGTTGATGTGCTGGCAAATGGAAGGGAGGGCATTAAGAATGTCTGATAAAGATAGATTTATTGAAGCATGGGAAATCGGTTTGTAAGTGCGAGCTGATCTTGAAAACTATGCTCAAGGCTTGGTTGGCAGGGCTAATTAAACCCTACAAAAAATGGGAGCCATGGCCTGAGGAAATGATGTTTTGGGTTGAACGTGAATTGAGACTGATGGACGATAGTGACTCAGATTACCATCGACTATATGCGCAATATGTTATTAACCAGTTTAAGCCAGTTGCAGTTATCAGAACGAATAAAGATTATGAGAATGTTGTTATCAATCTTGGTAAATGCATCAGAAACAATATTGATAATCCACCAGTAAAGGTTGAATATCCTCAGATATTCAGAAATATACGTACATTAAAGGAGCTTCTTGAGGCAAAAAATAAAGGCATTACGCACGTCCGTGGAACTACAGCATATAACGGGTGCAATACATGCAAGGAGGTCATATCTGGAAAAACTTACCCTGTTGATTATTTAATTATGGAATACCAGAAACCTGATGATAGTAGGTCATCACCAATAGTAATACCACACCCAGGATGTACGACAGATTGTTATGATGAAGCAGAGGGGCATGGTTACTGCCGTTGTAGCTGGACTGAAATACCACCATGCTCCCTAGATGTTGATCAGGAATTTACTGATTGGTTGGATAAGTTGATCTAAGAAGAAAGAGAAAAAAACTTATAGTGATTTTTAATCTTACAGAAACAACAGTCTTGATTGGGCTGGCTACGCTGGACGGTCTCCGGGTGTGCAGTGGACAATGACCGGCTTAAACAACGCTTTGCTGATACGCTGGCCAAGGGGCGCGGTGCTCTGAATGAGACAGTATCGTGATCGTAGAGTTAAACCCTACCGGATCTCCTAATTCAGTGGCTTTGCCCGTTTATCTTAATCAGATGGCGGGCTTTTTTTTGATTTCGAGATTGAGTGTGAGAAAGGCAATGCCGCTTTCCATGACCGTACCAGACGGTTATATATAAAAAGCTGTGGAATGGTAGTTATTTAATACCACTAACATAAACAACAACTTATCTGTATATTTGGGTTGACATTTCGGAGGTCTCAAGGGTATATTGACCACAGTTACTTCAAT
The DNA here is from genome assembly GCF_032250955.1 of Sulfuriflexus sp. Taxonomy (NCBI): domain Bacteria; kingdom Pseudomonadati; phylum Pseudomonadota; class Gammaproteobacteria; order Chromatiales; family Granulosicoccaceae; genus Sulfuriflexus; species Sulfuriflexus sp. The sequence goes on from NZ_JAVVES010000102.1 coordinate 2,934, forward strand.
AAGTAATCGGCCACACCAGGCGCGGCAACGCCCGGTAATGGCCTAACCAATCATCACCCCATGGAGGCGATAATGGCTACCCAAGATAATACCACTGATACATTCCCGACCCCAAAAGATACCGCAGTAATAAACAAGATCAGGCGCATCGTAGACGAAACACGGTTCAGCAAAGAGAATGCTCAGCCCGGTGCGACAGACCTGCCCATAAATAAATACGATAGTACACACGACGATTTAAATATGACATTGGCCCAGGCTAATGCCGTGGCGAATCTGGTTATACACAATGGCGGGCAAGGCAACTTCGAGATGAGCCACGAAACCATCATAAATTCGGTATGGTGCATACAGGGCCTGATTGAACAGGCTATGCAAATTGTCGAAGGATCAGAAGTGAAAGCCATCAACACACGCGACAACGCCCTGTCAGGGGGCATATGATGACTGCTAAAACACTGATAGACACCGATGCCCAGCCCGGCGACCTTCGGCCAATAATCCAGACCTTGTTCGATGCCACATACCGTATGGAGGCCGCCTTTAGATGCGTGCTCAGCGCCGATATGGCCGGGCATGTGATTGGTTTCGATCAGCGGATGATGCTGGAGGCGGGACTGATCGCCTCACACCTCACTATGGATAAGCTGAGTGAGCTGGAAGGTCAATTAGCCATGGAATCGCATGAACAAGAGTGGATTGACGGCTACGCAGTAGATGGGGTAACCGCATACCGCCATGCGGTAGGCGAAGGGCAGTGGGATATTATGAAGATGATCGGCTTACCGGCATCCTCCAGCGGGTAGCGTTCCCCGGTCTCATTGTGGCCATGGAATGAGACCTGGACTGAGACTTAGGCCTGAGACTCACTGACCTGAGACCAGGCCGGTGCGCCAGGTCACGTTCAGATCCTTCAGGCGGCGTAGGATGCGCTCAGCCGTGTCCCGGTCGGTCTCTTCAATGCAATCAATCACTGCCTGGTGAAAGCGCTCAGTTTGTTGCGCGTCCATCATTTGGTTAGCGACGATCGCAGCGGTGCGCAGCGCTTCCATGCTGTGCCGTGAGGCTTCCAGGAACAGCTTCGGGTTGCGCAGCTTGCCTTCTGAGTTCTCGCACATGTCCAGCACGCGCTTGGCGCGAGCAACTGCATTTCTGATTTCATCCATCACTGAAAGAATGCCGGTGTTGGCCACATCATTAGGACTCACCACCGTAGGCAGGGTTGCAGTCAGTTCCCGCCGGGTACTCTTCTTCGGTGCCTGCCTGCTGTATCTGTCGGACTTAGCCTTAACCGTCTTTGCCGCCGCTTTGGCAGCAACGCCACCGGCCTTGACCGCGTTCACCCAGCGGTACCAGGTTGGCTTCGGCACGTCCGGGTAGCTCCGGCGCCATAAAATTGACCAGTCCCGGCCTGAGCCATAGTCGACCATCTCCTGCATGATCTCCGTCTGCGCCTTCGCTCGCTTATTTTTTGCACTCACCTGTGGCCGCCTTCGGGCTGTCGCTTCAGCTCGTCACTTAAGGCCACCAAGAATTTCTCTGTGTGCTCTGCCGCTACGTCCTCATCAAAGCCGTAGGAAACGCCCAGCCTATGCACAGCATCAATCGATGGTGTTTGCTCAGACTTCAATAGATCGGCCGAAACAGTATCGAGGAAGTCCCAATAAGACAAAACAGCGGGCAGGCGGCAACGGCTGGCAGTGCTGTTGCTTTTCCTGATATTAAACAGGATTGTGCGGCTATCCATACGTACCTCTGGAATATTCCTGCAAGTAATTGGGTGTCTCCAACCGTTCAGAAAAGCCGGTGCCCCGGATGAAATCAATCTCCGTGGTGTAACTGCCCAGCACGACAAAGACATGGGAGACGTTCTGGGTGTAATACTGCGGGCGCAGGTTGCCGTGCTTCAGCTCGATGTACGTGCCGGGCTTGATCTTCTCGTCCCCGCGCAAAACCATGTTGCCGGTCTCCAGAGCCACGCTATCGCGGCGGATGTTGACCAGGTCATCGCGCCGCGCCTCCAGCCAGGTTTCCATCTTTTCTTTTTCGGCTTTTTTGGCTGCAAGATTCTTGTGCATGGCGCTGCCGGGCGTTGCCGCCATCATCGTGCGCTCGCTGAGCTTGCGGATGCCGTAAATTACAGGGTTGATGTTGGGAATGTCGGTCTTGAATACCGAGCCGTTTTGCATGGACTGCACGTTAATATCGCCAGCACTGTTCAATAACGCCAGCGGGGGCTCTATGTGGAAGTAGTTGTACACGCGGTCCAGGTTGCGCTCGACATCGATACTGACCACGGCGGCCGCGTCCAGCTTGACCGTTACCGGCTCGACTGCATCCGACATGATCAGCTTGCCGCTTTCCAGGTCCCGGTAGGGCTTGGCCCGGTAGATCAGGTGCGAGCCTTCGTTATCGTCGTCCATGATCAGCTCATTCCAGCCGAGGTCGGTCCATTTGCTGAGTAGGTCCCAGATACTGCCTTCATGCGCCTGTATGCCGTTCGGCCCGACCAACCCCTGGGTGACGCTGGCCTTGACGTTAAGGCGTAGCTCCTTTTCCAGCTTCGCGGCCGTGCGC
>NZ_JAVVES010000103.1:0-5341 GCF_032250955.1 Sulfuriflexus sp.
GGCTCCAGCAACAGGCCGGTGCCGAAGCACGGCAGCAGGTCCTGCAGGAGATGACTGCGCGGGCCCTCAGTCGGCAGCAGGCACTGCAAGCCAGTTTTGACAAGCAAAATGAACAGCTCGAGACACGCCTGAACCTGGAAAAAAGCGCCCGTGCCGAACTGGAACAGAGTCTTGAGCAATTGCGTACCGAGCTGGGTCGTGACCGCAATGCCTGGACGCTGGCCGAGGTTCGCTACTACCTGCGCCTGGCGAATACACGCCTGTTACTGCTCGCCGATGTGCCGAGCGCCTTGCGGGCGCTGGAGCTGGCGGATGCCCGCCTCAAGGCGCTGGCCAGCCCTGCCGTGCACAAGCTGCGCGCCCTTTTGAATGAAGAAATAAGCGCCCTCAAGGCTGTCCCCAGGGCCGATATCGAGGGTGCCAGCCTGCGTTTGATAGCCCTCACCGGGCAGGTCGAAGACCTGCCTATCGTGGCACCGGCACGCAGCAAGACACGTGCTGACGCGAAGGCCGCCGTTGCGGCACCGACGGATCCCTGGGACTGGCGGGGTCATGCCCGCGCCATCTGGGCGGAGTTGAAAACCCTGGTTACGATCCGGCGTACCGATCGGCCCGTTGACGCCCTGCTTCCCCCGGAACAACTGGTTTTCCTGCGACACAATTTGCGTCTGAAGCTGGAGGCCGCGCGCCTGGCCCTGTTGCAAAAAGATACCGACGTATTCCAGGCCAGCCTGACCGAGGCCGCTGACTGGGTTACGGCCTATTTTGATCCCGACGTCACTGCAGTAAAGAGCCTGCTCGAGCAATTAGCGGCGCTGGCTGAGCTGGAGTTACAACCTGCACTGCCTGATATCAGTCGTTCCCTGGCAGCGGTGGAGGCACTGGAAGAAGAACAGGCCAAGGCGAACGGTGGTAACTAGGCATGAAGCTGTTACTTAAAATCATTCTGGTTGCCCTCCTGGGTGCAAGTCTGGCGCTGCTTGCCAGGCAGGATAGTGGTTACGTGCTGATTTCGAGAACCCCGTGGGTGATCGAGATCAGCCTGATCCTGTTTGTCATCATTTTGTTCGCCAGTTTCATCCTCGGCTACTATTTAATCCGCTTTCTGGTCAACAGCTGGGGCCTGTCGAGGCGCGTGCATAACTGGCGTACGCGACGCAGCGTGATGCGGGCGCGGCAGAACCTGAACAAGGGTCTGATCGAACTGGCCCAGCGGCACTGGGACAAGGCAGAGAAATTATTGACCCGGCATGTCGAACATAGCGAGACCCCGCTGTTGAATTATCTGGCTGCGGCGAGTGCCGCCCAGGAACAGGGTGCCGATGTGCGCCGCGACCAGTTTTTGGCGAAGGCGCATGCAAGCATGCCCGGTGCTGATATTGCTGTCGGTCTGACCCAGGCCGACCTGCAGTTACGCCACGGCCAGCTCGAGCAGGCCCTGGCCACGCTCATGCACCTGCGTTCACTGGCGCCGAAGCATCCTCATGTACTGAAACTGTTGATGCGCCTGTATAGCGAGTTACACGACTGGGAGAGCCTGCATAAACTGATGCCGGAGTTGCGCAAGCGCCATGTCAGCGACGAGGCGAGCCTCGATGCCCTTGAGGCAAGGGTCTATGGTGAGCTGTTGAACGCCGCCACCGAGCAATCGCAGATACAGGCACTCTGGCAGCAGGTCCCGAAACGCCTGCGCTATGACGTGACCTTGTTGCAAGCTTACGTGCGCGGACTGCTGCGCTTCAATGCCGATGAAACAGCGATCACCGTGCTGCGCGACGCGCTCAAGAAGCAGTGGAACCATAAACTGTTACGCCTGTATGCGCGCTGCCAGTCCGTAGACGTGGCACGCCAGCTGAACTGGGCGGAACGCTGGTCGGCGGCGCACGGTAAAGACCCGGTGCTCCTCGAGGTGCTCGGGCAACTGGCAGTGCGCAACCAGCTGTGGGGCAAGGCCCGCGCCTGGTTCGAGGCCAGTCTTGGCCAGTCACCACACCCACGTACCTACCAGGCCCTCGGTGAACTGCTGGAACGCCTCGAAGAACCCGAGCGCGCGGCGGAGTGTTACCGCAAAGGCATCAAGCTAATCGACAAGGACTAGATTTTAGCTAATGGTTTTACATTGATGCGAGATATCGTTGTTCACGTGTTATAAACGCAAAGAACACAAAGGGAAATCTGAAAAAACTGCTGGCCGAGGAAGTTGTAGTAACCACAACGACGACAATTAACTTTTTCTTACCCTGTTTTAAATTTTAATTACTTCGCGCTCTTTGCGTCTCTGCGTACTTTGCGATTCAGACTCGATACATCCAGATAAACGCTCACCGGTCATTCTGGTGCGATCGGTATGACAGAAATAAAAAAGCGCGGTTTGTTCCGCGTTTCTCTTCGCGTAACGTCGTGTCCTTTGCGGTTAATGCATTTACTATTATTTTTACCGCGAAGTGCGCGAAGGAACGCAAAGTAGCACAGGATAAAATACGCTCCTTCTCCCTCCGGGAGAAGGTTGGGATGAGGGGATAAAGGTTCTTTAAAGGCGCGCTGAAAAGTCAGCGCGCGTTTTTTATTTCTTGCTGTCTTTGGCGTACTCGAACGAGTCGGAGAAGTAATGATCTTCGATCAGCCCCTTGGTGGCAAAGGCATCGAAGCCGGCATGTACCATCTGCGGCGGCCCGCCGGCATAGATATCAAAACCTGACAGGTCATCGAAATCAGCCATGATGGCCTCGTGCACATAACCGGTACGGCCCTGCCAGTTATCCTCGGGTTGCGGCTCAGACAAGACCGGCATATACGTGATGTTGTCGTGCTCCGCGGCCCATTTTGTCGGCAGTTCATGCATGTACAAATCGCGCTTGCTGCGCACCCCCCAGTAAAGGTGCATCGGCCGGGTACTGCCGATGTGCAGGGCGTGTTCGATGATGCCCTTGATCGGCGCAAAGCCGGTACCACCGGCCATGAAGATGATCGGGCGATCATTGTCTTCGCGCAGGTAGAAGCTGCCGAGCGGGCCTTCCATGCGTAACAGCGCCCTGGTCTCGAGGTGCTCAAAGACGAAGTCAGTAAACTCGCCGCCCTTGGCGTGGCGCACGTGCAGTTCGAGGTGTTCGCCGTCATGCGGGGCATTGGCAATCGAAAAGCTGCGGCGGTGGCCTGACTTGAGCAGAAAGTCGATATACTGGCCGGCGAGGAACTTGAAGTCGCTACCCTCGGGCAGTTTTAGCTCCAGCCGCATGACATCATGGGCCAGTTGCCGGGTATCAGTGACACGACAGGGCAATTTGCGAATCGGAATGCCGGCCAGCGCCTCGGCGACATGGGCCTCGATGCGGCAGTCCGAGCGGGCGTATGCCTGGCAGAGCAGAGCCATGCCCTCGGCCTCTTCGGTCTCGGTGAGTGCCTCGGGGCGCTCGTCTTCATAGATGATCTCACCCTCCAGCACATGCGCCTTGCAGGCCCCGCACAGGCCGTTGCGGCAGCTGTAGCTCAGGCCGACATGCTGGCGCAGGGCGGCATCGAGAATGGTCTCGTCAGGGTCTGCCGTAAATGTTGCCCCACCCGGTTCGATATGGATCTTGTAATTCATAACACTGTAATTAATATTGCGCGGGCGCACGGCCCAAACAAGCCTGACTGAAAGGCTCGGGATTATCGCTGATTTGAAGGCAGAGTTAAACATGCAAAACATAGTAATTACAGGTTGCGGCGACATCGGCCACCGCGTCGCCCGCCGTTGGCAGGCCAGAAAGGCCCGTGTGCGAGGGGTTTCACGCAATCGCGCAACCTGCGAGGCAATGCGCGCGAGCGGCATTGAGAGCGTGCCGGCAGACCTTGATGACCCCGCCAGCCTGGCGGGTTTAGTCGTCAACGGCGCGGTTGTTTATTATTTTGCGCCACCGCCACGCGAGGGCACGACGGATACGCGCCTGCGTAACTGGCTGGCGAGCCTGGATGAACACAACCTGCCGCAACGCATCGTCCTGATCAGCACCACGGCTGTGTACGGGGATACCGGCGGTGAATGGGTCACCGAGACCTCGCCCCTGCAACCCGGCACCGATCGAGGCCGGCGTCGCCTTGATGCCGAGACCACCCTGCAGAGCTGGGCCGACCGAACGGGTGTGCCGGTCGTGATCCTGCGTGTGCCGGGGATCTATGGCCCCAGCCGCCTGCCCCGGGCGCGACTGGAAAAGGGCCTGCCGGTACTGAACGAGGCCGAGTCCGGTTTTACCAACCGCATTCATAGCGAGGACCTCGCGGATATCTGCGTCGCCGCCGCCGAGCGTGGTGAACCCGGCGCGGTATATAACGTCTCCGACGGCCGGCCCGGCACGATGACCGGCTGGTTCAATGCGGTGGCCGATCACCTGGGCCTGCTGCGGCCACGGCAGATCTCCCTGGCCGAGGCACAGAACGAGGTCAGTGCCGGCATGCTCAGTTACCTGCAGGAATCGCGAAAGATCTCAAACAAAAAACTGCGCGAAGAGCTCGGCGTCGAGTTGAGGTTTGCTGATTTGAAGCTTGGCTTAAAGAATTGTGGATCGGATCAGGAACCAAGGTGACGTAATCCGACGGCTTCTTAAAGAGCAGTATAGTTTTTGAGAACAGGAGATATAAAGGCATTTGCAGTCAAACTAATACCCGGCATCCTGCAGGCGAATAAAAGTGAAGGCTTGGCGTTGCAGACTTTATACACGACAGGCAGGCCCGGAAATACATACGGGATTTTACGGGCATGGTAATCCTCATTTACAGTGTGCTCAATGCGTCCGGCAGTGATGAAATAAAATCGAGTTGGATATCAGTTTAATTACAAGTGATTATCATTTTTCACTGAAAAACATAAGTCATTCTTATGTAGAGTGTAAGTTCATTCGGTTTATCTCTGGATGCCTCCGCAGGTGAGGCGACGACTTATGGGTGACCCCGGTAATGTTTTCTTTACCCTGGGGCGGCCACCCATCCCTGTGCTTGCTAATCGTCGCAGCATGGCGGTAGTCTATACGATGGCGCACAACGGAAAACCCTGATTTCGATTAGGCTGTGTGCCGAAACAGTCACGTCAAAAGGGAAACGCAATGAAGCAAACGCAGCATGACTAGCGCACAATGGTTTTTACTCGTGGGCGGCTTGCTGTTCACCAGGGGCTTGACTGCGCCGATGCTCCAACGCTTGCCGGTCACCCCGGCAATTGTCTACCTGGCCGTGGGGCTGCTGGTCGGGCCGACGGTGCTCAATCTATTTCACTTCAACCCGCTCAAGGAATCGGCGCTGCTGGAAGTGCTGACCGAAGTGGTGGTGCTGATTTCGCTGTTTTCCGCCGGAGTCAAAATGCCCGTGC
>NZ_JAVVES010000104.1:0-5329 GCF_032250955.1 Sulfuriflexus sp.
CGTGGAATCAGGTTCCCAACCTTTCGATCGCATCTGCAGGTACCCAGGTCCATATCGGCCCCAGAGCTGGGCAGATGGACCGTCCATACTAAGTTTCGGCGGCTGGGCGGCAACCTTGTCATCGTAAAAAAGAATCCGCATTAAATCACCGTACGGCCCGGATTGCGGATCCTCGCCGAGCCAGCGCTGAAAAGCGTAAAACTCCGAGTTTCCGTAGGCACGAGCGATGGCCCAGTAAGAATTCCTCCCCTTGATTCTGAGTTTTTTGGGGGCGTAATCCCAGGCGACCGCATCACTGTGGGTCTTGTCGGGGAAGACTTCACTCATCATGTAATGCAGGTGACCTTCGAGCCAGTTGCCGTATTCATCATGGATCACTTGATAGATATCTTCTCCGGCCACGGCACTGGCCCAGTAGGCGATGACCTGCGGCATGATCAGGCCAATATTATAGCTGGCACCACCATGCATCCAGGCCCCGTCGTTATGCTGCCAGGCGCGGAAATAGTTGCGTTTGAAATAGCCCATGCCCCAGCGGCGCAACTTTTCCGCCTGCGGGTGGCTATCATCGAGCACCAGGCCTGCCGCCAGTACATCGGAGGCCCAGCCCGGCGAACCGCGGTGGGTCCAGATGTCGAAGGCATGACCCGACTCGTATATTCTTGCGCATTCCAGAGCCACCTCGGCGATCTTATCCGCCATCGCCCGGCGCTGCGCATCGGTTACGCTCTTGCTTTTGTAGATCCAGTCGTACCACAGGGCAGTATTAACAAGTCCACCACCAACGTTGTATTGAGGTTTTGCTTCCATGATCCGCTCAACAATCCGTGGCACCAGCGACTCGTCGCCCGTGATCAGGTAGAGCAGTGCACGATGAGTTATGACGCTGGAAGAGGAGGGGTGATCAGGTGGTTTGGACATATCTTTGGCAATTTGGGTTTTCCAGGGCTCCTGCCTGGCCCGTGCTCGAAGCTGTTCCAGAGACAACCCATAGGGCCAGTTTGTTTGCCTCAGCAGCAATCGAGGGTGTCCAGGAGCCATCTCCGGAAGCTGGTTTTCAGACAGGGCTTCTTCGGCCATGGTAATTGAAAAAGCATTTCCGATGCGCAGCTTATCCCTGCGGGGGCCCAGTGGTTGGAAAGGAGATGTGTCATTTCGGGGGTCCAGGGTCGAAGATGGCGGCACAACCTCGAAATCACCATCACGAGCCGCGTCTGTGCTGTAGATCATTCCCATGCCAAGGCTGGCCACAACAGTTCCAAGGAGCAGCAAGCAAAGTTTTATCCTGGACTTTTGAAAGGACATCATTGACCCCTTATCATCACTTTGAAGGGCTGTTTTTTTGTGGCGAGCCGTCTCGAACAGCGCTTTACTGGGACAACAACTTTTTCAACTTGCCAAGATGGCTTGGGCGGATCCGTTTCAATTTAGACCATTTCAGCTGTGCCATGATGGGCTTCACGGTCTGAATGTAGAATCTTTCGCGGTTGAAATCCTTCGCGGTAATTCCCTTCTGCAACAGAAGATTTGCCTTCTGCAAATAACGATCACCTCGTCCTGATTTATCTATGGAGATGCATACACCATCGTCAAATACAGGTATCTGCTCAATATTGAAGACACGATCAGCACTGAATTCTGCCAGCAGTATTAGCCCTGTTCGCTCGAATCTGTTCCATTCAAGTTGATCACCATCCCTCCAGTGAACATTATTCGCCAGGAAATTACCCAGTGAATAGGCAGTCAGCGCGCCACGGTAGGTTTCCACACCCTGCAACACGTGAGGATGGTGACCAAGGATCATTGTCGCTCCAGCTTCCACCATTAGCCGTGCCTGTTCGATCTGTTCCGGAGAAGGAATGCGGAAACGTTCCATCCCCCAATGCGGGGACACAACAACATGATCGACCTGCTTGCGGAGAACCCTGATCGATTGGCAGATTTGACTGATATCGAGGGGCGCAACTCCGACTGCCGATGCGCTGGCAAAGGCAGAGGGGGCGCTGGACTTGTCTACAGCGCCTAAAAACCCGATGGAAAGCCCGTTTAACTCAATAATAGCCGGGCGGGAAGCTTCTGCAAGGTCTTGACCGGCGCCGAACCAGGGGATGCCCATCTCGTTCAAAGCGCCGGCAAGGTTTAGGAAGCCTTCCTCCAGACAATCAAAGACGTGGTTGTTCCCCAGGGTAACGAGGCTGATCCCTGACTCCGCCAAAGAGCGAATCTGTGCCACCGTCGACAGTACGACCGGTTCGGTGGCCACACTGCGTTCCCCCGGCAAGGTTGCTTCGAGGTTGGCAAAGACCAGGTCACAAGATGCGAACAGTGCGCGCACGTCCCCGGACAAGGACTCCATACCACGGCCTGCCCTGCCTCCGGGTAAGTCTGCAAGCAGCAAGTCCCCCACGGCTGCAAAACGGATTGAATTGCGACGATCAGCCTGCATGGCAAAATTCCTGTGAGCCTTTCCTTGAAAAATCAACGCCACGCAAAATCGGCGACCAGCGGTAAATGGTCCGACCCGAAATCTGGCCCCACCCAACTATCCAACGGTCGCAGCCGCGATGTTGCAAGGATATGATCGATCCTCGACTTGTACCTGAAGATATTGATCCTGGTTATCTTGGTATGCCCGTAACCGAAAGTGGTCTGCCCGTAGGCATTCTGGTATTGCGCCCAAAAGCTACGGAAAATCGGGCTGTCGACCGTTAGGTTAAAATCGCCGGCGAAGACCTTGTCGGACTCTGGAAAGGCCTGCAGCCAGCGCTGCAGTTCTTCGGACTCCTGCCAGCGCTGGGCGATCCTTTCCTGGGCATAATCCACCTGTGTCAGGTCGAAGATCGTTTCCCGGTCGAGTATGGTCTTTAAGGCCCGGCGTGGCGTCAGAAGATCCACATTGCCGAAACCGACGGGTCCCCCAGGGGTTTCGATGACGCAGTAAAGGCCATTGATCTCCTTTCCTCGCCGCCATGACTCACAGCGAGATATAGGGTGTCGTGAGACGACAAGGCTATATCCTGCACTTTCAGTAAACCATTTCTCGGGGATCTTGTTTTTAACCCGCCTGGGTGATGCGCATTCCTGCACAGCCAACAGGTCCGGCTGCACTTCATTGAGCAGTGCGGTAATTTCATCTCCAGAGACTTCCCAACGATGCACGTTGTAGGTCACGACCCGTAATTCCGATTGCACTGATTCACTAAGCCAGCGGTTGACCGAAACATTGAGTCCCATTATCGGCCAAGTGATGACGATGAAAGTCAAACCCAGCAACCAAAGCGACCGCCGTTGCCAGGCAAGCGCAATCGGTACCAGCACAGCCATTGGCAACAGGTAAATCCAGCGCGGCCCATATAGAAGAACAGTCCCAAACCACCAGCGGTCTCCGGTCAGGTAGAGGATTGCCAATACACCGAGAACCACAACCAGGTAAGCGTAAACAGAAAACTTCATGAGCCCGGATGTGATCTGGGCCAATCCTGATTTCATTCAAATACCCACATTGCCAAATATGCCGTAACTCAACTTCGGCAGCCTATCGACGGGAAATGTACAAGTTCTCACAGATTCCTAAAGGGACGATACAACGGGTCGCCAATCAGAACCATCTGCCAGGAGAGGTACGGCAAACTCAAAAAGTAAACTTCGGCGAGAGTGTAATAACCGTCAACCAGCAAGCTGAAAAACAACTCAGGAGGCGGGAAAGCTGTCAGATATGGCTCGCCGACGGGCCCCAGCGTAGCCGCCACGCCATCCTCGAGCATTCCCTTGCACCAGCCTTTTCCCGAACCGGGTTTCAATGTGCCACACTCGCCGCTGGCAATGTGATAGCCGATGGCCCCAGGTTTCCAGTCGAAGGCATCCACGTACCGGTTGACGCTGTACCAGCCGCAGTAAAGAGCCGCATCAGGAGCCTCGCCGGCCTGAAAAAGCGCCTGCTGATCGTTCACGACCATTGGCATTGCGCGACCCGCGGCTATCTTATCGGCGGCCTGGTGAAGAGAATGGTCATAAAGTTCATACGCATTCCGTTTATCTTTGTCAGCCTTGGGCCAGCGTGCATCGATATAGGTGGTTCCCTGAAGGCCGCTGGTCTCGGCGGCAAGGCTGTCATCGATCATCCTGCGCACGATTTTTTCAGATGGGGCGTCCAGACGGGCGACAAACAGAATATCTTCTTTGGCCACAGGCAACGACTTCTGGCGGAATCCCAGGAAATACGGGTTGGCAACCCAGCTTTTAACAGGATAAGTTTCCCGCCACAACAAGGTCAGTTCGGAATCGACCGCCGCACGGTCATCTTTTTTGTTGAGCTTTTCAATGAGGCTGTCAAAAGAAACAATTTGCTGCTTCAAGTGCTCAGCTTGTGACAATTGCTCAACGCTCAGTCTTTCCAGCTGCTTCTGAATTTTTGCGCGGTCCTTTTGCAGTGCCTCCAGTTCTTTCTTCCCATCTGGAGTCCATGCATGAGGGTTGATGCGCAGAGGGACGCCGTAAATAGTCACCAGGCAGCGGATCGACGTACCATCTGCTTTTTTCCTGAGAAAATTGCGGACAGGTTCCGCAATCTCGTCATTGTAGACATCCCGGGAACAGAACTCCTTTGAGGTGGTTCTGATCCGGATCAGGTTCTCCTTCGGGATACCGCGTTGCTTCATATAATATTTGGCAAGATCGACGCTGCCACTGACGGCACTGTTGGCAATCACCACGATTTCGGCAGGGTGAAGTGCAGCGGCCTGGGACGGCAGCAGCAATAACGCGGAGAGCAATATCAACAGGTATTTCATGGCAATCATTCTCGGCTCAAAAGCTAACTGGCAGGTCATCGTCTTATCGGTCGCAGCGCACGGTAGGCGAGGCAAACAAGACCCGTCAACCCTAGCACGGCCAGACCGCCCACCAAAGGCAAAGATGTTTGCTCAGGCTCCGGTTCGACTGCAACTGGAGTGACGCTTCGTTCCATGATAATGTCGCCAAACGCCACCGGCGCAACCCAGGGTGAATAGCCCCAGGGGCCGACATTTTTGACGCGTGGATCAGCAGAGGTGGCGATCCACTGCCCCTCGCCATTTTTAACGATTCCGGGATCAAGATTGTAGATCCCATCCAATTCGTATGTCGGCAGGATCGGCCTGATTTTCCCCTGCGGATCGAACCAGGCGTTGCCACGGAACACAAAGCTTTCCGGATCCGTGCCACGGCCGATATTGAAGTGCATCTGCAGGCGGTCATCCGTCACGACCAGGTTGTTCTCAAACAAGCCGTCCCGAGAGGGCTCGAACAGAGGGTCCCTGGTCTCCTGGAGGATTCTGCCGACCCATTTGCC
>NZ_JAVVES010000105.1:0-3379 GCF_032250955.1 Sulfuriflexus sp.
GGGCCGATCAAAAAAGAGTTAAGAGAATGTAGCTGTTTACTGTCTATGAACTGAATAACATTATCGTTAGTCCGCCGGCCCGGTAAAATACGAACTTCTACTTAAATCATGTTCACCTATACTTCGCAGCCATCAGTTGGCTTTACCTTGCGCATCAGACCCCTGGCTATTATGACCATACCGAGGGCAAATGAAATAAGTAATAACGGACCAATAAAAACCATATCTGCACGCATTGCGATATCAGTCAATTCAGGTTTCCACTGCGCAAGAAAAACTTCCCAATAGCCATAAACCAGCCAGATCACGGCACAGAAAACAAGCATTATCTTGTATCGAATAATATAGCGCGGAAAGAAAACCGGCATCACAAATCCCAGCGCAACGAGCATGGCGGCCAACGGGTGTTCGGACAAGAATGTAAAGAGTGGATACAGGTATTGCACCTTCTATACCTCCATTTTTATTATAATTGCACGCTCTCGCATACCTTCAGCACGGCCACCTGCCATTAGTCTCATGAGGATAAGGGGTCGGAGTCGTGCGGGCGTGGAGATTCGCAGGAACAACGAACCGCGATGTTGGCGACCAGGTCAGAAGCACCTGTAGACAGAGACTCCGACCCCGCTGGATTCATACGAAGCACACGGCATCTGGCTTTTCTTTTCATTTTTGGTCGTCTGGTAATCTTTGTCAAGCACGAAACAGGCTCCGCTATTTCGAGCGAATCAGGCCGGACTGTGTCATCAGGTCCAGCCTGATATGCACGGAATACCCCGCTTCAAACCTGTCTGTAAATGCCGATTAGCGGACTCCTGATGAGGTTCGCAGCCTGGGCCTGGCGGCTATATCGGCGAGTTATTAGCCGATTCAGCCCGGTTTTTACCTCATCCGGCAATAACGCCCCTGCCGGACTGTCTGCAGTGGTGACAGCCCCCGGCAGGGGATGGAAGATAGTAACATTACGTCATTAAATGAATTTGCTATACTGGGCGCCTGTTCAGAAAGTACCTATTACCATGACAAATCCATCCCGATTTTCCCGTCACTCCGGCTCGCTTCTGATTGCCGCTATCGCTATTCTCGGTGCCATTCTGGGCCAGTGGCTCTATCACGCCGGCCAGGATAAGGTCCCGGATCTGAACACGCTCAGCGCCACGGTATTCAGCACCCCGCGCACCATCAGTGCCTTTAATTTGCTGGATCATCACGGTAATGCCTTTACTGAGGCGAGCCTGCCGGGACAATGGTCATTTGTCTTTTTTGGTTACACGAATTGCCCGGACGTCTGTCCATCGACGCTGACAATGCTGAACCTGATGCTGAAGGCGGTATCGAATCAGACCACGAATACCCCACCGCCACGTGTCATGATGATCTCGGTTGACCCGGCACGGGACACGGTTGAAAAGCTCAGTACATATATGCCTTACTTCAACAAATCCTTTATCGGCCTGACCGCCGTACACCAGGATGATATCGATGCCATTACAAAACAATTTGGCATTGCCTACTTCTTAAACAGGAAATCGCCCGCTGACGAGGAATACAGTGTCGAGCATAGTGGTGCCGTTTTGCTGATTAACCCCCAGGGTCGCCTGCATGCGCTGTTTTCCGCCCCGCATGACCCGCTTCGCATGGCCAATGAATTTGCTACGATTCGAGGTGTTCATGAATAAATCATTTGTCTTTCTGGTTCTGCTTGCCAACCTCTTTATGGTGCCGCAACTATCGGCAGACGCATTGACTATTGATAATGCCTGGGTTCGAGAGGCACCACCGGTCAGCAAAGTGCAGGCTGCCTACATGGTGTTGCACAACAATAGTGAACGGGACATCACCCTCATCTCGGCCAGCAGCCCGTTATTTGCAAGAGTCGAATTTCATCGTACTGTGGCAGATAAGGCCGTCATGCGCATGGAACAGGAAAAGACCTTGAGCATCCCGGCTGGCAGCAGTCTTCAGTTACAACCTGATGGACGGCATATGATGCTGTTTAATCCAAAGCAGGCCCTGAAGGCAGGTGACAAAGTGCCCTTCTCGCTGACCTTTGCCGATCAAAATCAACTGCAGGTGATCCTGGTCGTTAAGAAGGCGGCAGGCATGATGCACCATCATCACGAATAACCTCCTAATGATGAAATCCTTGCTTGCCCGGCTTATCAGTCTGTTACCGGCTCACGCCATCTCGCGCTTCACTTATCGCCTCACGCGGATTCGTACGCCGTGGTTTAAAAACGTCCTCATCAGGCTGTTCGTTCATCATTTCAGGGTGGCCATGGATGAAGCCGTGGAGCCGGAACCAACTGCATACAAGGATTTTAACAGTTTCTTTACCCGTGCCCTGCGCCACGATGTGCGCCCCCTGGCAACCGAACCTGACGCTATTCTTTCCCCTGTGGATGGCCAGATCAGTCAGCTCGGCGGGATTGAGGAACAACAAATATTCCAGGCCAAGAAACACTCTTACTCACTCACCAGCCTGTTGGGTGGTTCAGCGACGCTTGCCGAGTATTTTATCGATGGCAAGTTTTGCACTATTTACCTGTCGCCGCGTGATTATCATCGCATTCATATGCCGCTTGCCGGCGATCTGCGTGAAATGGTCTATGTCCCCGGTAAATTATTCAGTGTTAATCAGATGACGGTCGCCTTCGTGCCCAGCTTATTCGCCCGCAATGAACGTGTGATCAATATCTTTGATACTGAATTGGGTCCTATGGCCATGGTGCTGGTCGGTGCCATTAATGTCGGCAGTATCGAAACCAGCTGGCATGGCTGCATCACACCGCCCTACGGCGAGGAGATCGTGACCTGGCGGTATGACGCAAACACGGTTGAATTCAAGGCCGGTGACGAGATGGGGCGTTTCAATATGGGCTCAACAGTGATCCTGTTATTCACCAAAGACGTGATGGCATGGCAGGCAAAAGAACAGGCTGACAGCTTTGTTAAAATGGGCCGGTTACTGGGCACGGCAAACAGGTAAGCGTATTTAAGTGTATTGATGATTTCGGAATGATGATTGATGAACGGTATGATCACCATTCAAGTTTCTGGCCATGTAAAAGTAGCGATTTCCGTAGGTCGGGTTAGCCATTGGAAATGGCGTGACCGTAGCGCAGCGTAGGAAATGCTTGATGAAGCCCGCAGGGGTTCTGAAGTAAAGCCGACATGCCCATGTTAACCCTCGCGTCGGATTACGCTTCGCTAATCCGACCTACTGGCGGATGTCCTGCTGGGCAGGAATGAAGATGGCAGATTGATAATTGATAAGCGGTAGTGCGAACGTCCGTCATCATTCATCATTCATCATTCATCATTCATCATTCATCATTCATCATTCATCATTCATCATTCATCATTCATCATTCATCAT
>NZ_JAVVES010000105.1:3479-5178 GCF_032250955.1 Sulfuriflexus sp.
TCATCAATCATCAATCATCAATCATCAATCATCAATCATCAATCATCAATCATCACTTCACGCCCTGCCAACCGGAAACGTCAACACTTCAGAAATTGATTCCGCAGCAACGCTGAGCATCAACAACCGATCCACGCCGAGGGCGACACCGGCACAGGCCGGCATGCCGTTTTCGAGTGCCTCGATCAGCCGCCGGTCAATGGGGACGACGGGCAAGCCGGCCGCTTCGCGTTTCTGGTTGTCGGCAAGGAAGCGTTGTTGTTGTTCATGGGCATTGGTCAGTTCACGAAAACCGTTTGCCAGCTCCATGCCGTCCACAAAACACTCGAAGCGATCGGCTACGCGCGGGTCTTCGGCCTTGATACAA
This sequence comes from Sulfuriflexus sp., assembly GCF_032250955.1. Taxonomy (NCBI): domain Bacteria; kingdom Pseudomonadati; phylum Pseudomonadota; class Gammaproteobacteria; order Chromatiales; family Granulosicoccaceae; genus Sulfuriflexus; species Sulfuriflexus sp. The sequence goes on from NZ_JAVVES010000105.1 coordinate 3,847, forward strand.
GCCAGTGCCGCCTGCGAGGCCGGGTAGTCATAGATAAAGACCATGCCCGCCAGCTTCGGCATCACGACCTGGTCTATCAACAGGTCCAGCCAGCCATCCCGGTCTTCGTTATCCAGCCCGACGACTTCCGCCAGGCCGTGGTGGCGTGCGCAAGCATGTATAACCGGCATCGCCGCGCCCAGGGGGTCAAAACCGGCATGCTCGAGAAAGGCCTGCTGATAGCTTATGCGCCGCGCACCGTGCACCTGCCCGGGCAATACCTCAACGAGCAATGCCTCAACTTCATCCATAAGGCGGTGGTGATCATAATCCGGTCGATACCACTCCAGCATGCTGAACTCGGGGTTATGTCGCTGCCCGGCCTCGCCATCGCGAAACACCTTGCACAGCTGGTAGATAGCCCCGCTGCCGGCGGCCAGCAGGCGCTTCATGGCGAACTCGGGCGAGGTCTGTAAAAACATCTTTCCACCGGGCGGGGCGCCCGGGCCAGCGTAATGTGTCACAAAGCTGGTGATTTGCGGATCAGTATTGCCCGCCGCGGACATAACGGGGGTTTCCACCTCCAGTACGTCACGGGCACGAAAAAACGCGCGGATCTGCTGGAGCAGGGCCGCGCGTTTTGCCAGCATCGGTAACGATGCCGTCGGTCGCCAATCGCTGTCAGCCATCTTCCTTGGCGCGGGAGACATACTCACCGGTACGCGTATCGACCTTGAGCAATTCACCCTCATTGATAAACAGCGGCACGCGTACCACGGCACCGGTTTCCAGGGTCGCCGGCTTGCCGCCGCCGCCGGAGGTGTCGCCACGCACGCCGGGATCGGTCTCCGTGACCTTGAGGACGGTAAAGTTGGGCGGTGTCACCGTCAGCGGCGAGCCATTCCACAGCGTTACCGTGTACATATCCTGCTCCTTGAGCCATTTTATGGCATCACGCACGGCGTTTTCATCGGCCCCCACCTGTTCGAAGCTGTCCGGATCCATGAAATACCAGAACTCGCCATCGTTATAGAGATACTGCATCTCGGTATCCATGACATCCGCCGCCTCGACAGACTCACCGGATTTGTAGGTGCGGTCAATGACCCGCCCCGTCTTCAGGTTACGGATCTTGACGCGGTTAAAGGCCTGGCCCTTGCCCGGTTTGACAAATTCATTCTCGACAATGGCGCAGGGGTCCCCGTCGATCATCAGTTTAAGGCCACTGCGAAATTCATTGGTACTGTAGCTTGCCATGCTGTCCTCTCAATAATTACGGCTCTTCGGAAAAATTAGTGGGTAAAAATATAGCGAATTTGGAGCAATAGAGATAGTTTTCTGGAAATTGGAGGG
>NZ_JAVVES010000106.1:0-5142 GCF_032250955.1 Sulfuriflexus sp.
AATCGCCTTATATCACGCGCTTGGAGCGCTACCTGCCCCGAAAACTACCCATGAATTTTTCTGACGAGGCATATTTTATTTACTCCCTCATCCTGGCCTTCTCCCAAAGGGAGAAGGGATAACGCCGATTAGAGGGTGATGAAATTTCATGTGTTCATGCGCATCAATCAACCTGGTTATCTTATTTCCCCGAAGATTACCACTTGTCAGGCTTATGTTAACGGGACAGCAGTGAGTCTATTTGTGTTTCGATTTAAGTCCCTTCAAGTGACTTTTCGTGAGTTCGATAAATCGCGGCGTAAGACCGACGTCTTCATAGACGGGATCACCGAACTCGTCCTCGGTTATGATTCTGTCACCTTTTATATATGGAAATTCTTCTTCTATTTCGTTTAATGCCAGGCCAAGTAGATCGATGATAATCTGTTCCCTGGTTCGCCCGGGGAACATATCGACCAATGCAAGAATTCCGGCCATTTTTTCAAAAGGCAATTTTATATAAATATCGGCGGTCTCCTCAGTGCTACAGGAGTGAGATGCCCAGTCATTTAATAATTCCTTTATATTCATATGCCAATTTCCTGTTCGGTTTTTCCTGAGCATGACTGGTATAAATGCTGATCATAAGGGATGCGCGGTGGCCTATCTGAAATAGGCCTTGGTTACATACTGGCTAATCATGCGTTCAGTGTTAAAAAATGAGCCATTGATGGCAATGGCATTTCGCATGATTTCTATATATGCACTGCGGTTATGATAATACATGGGCATTATAATATTCTCCAGCTTGGAATAAAGTATATCGGCTTCACTGCGGGATATAGAATCAGCTTCGGTTGCCTGTTCAATTGCATCGCTCACTGCCCAGCCGGTTACTCCTTCAATACAACCTTCTATCCACCAGCCATCAAGGATGCTCAATGACGGTACTCCGTTAATCGCGGCCTTCATGCCACTGGTGCCAGAGGCTTCCATTGGAGGGAGGGGCGTATTAAGCCACAGGTCCACACCGGATGTCATAAGCTTGCCTGTCGCCATATCATAGTCGGGAATATAGGCCAGTCGTATATCGTCACCAAGCTTGTTTTTTAACTTGAATATTTCCCTTATCAAGTCCTTTCCATCTGTATCTCTGGGGTGCGCTTTTCCTGCGTAAATCAGCTGCAATGGTCCACAATGTGCCGCGATTGAAGCCAGACGCGCTGTATCTGTAAAAAGCAGGGTGGGGCGCTTATACATTGTGGCACGCCGGGCAAAGCCTATTGTCATGGCAGCCTGGTCCATGCTGGCGTTACAGACCTTGTTTACGTATTCTACCAATTCCCGTTTGGCATGTTGGTGTGCCTGCCAAATATCATCATCGGCAATGCTTATTGCATAGCGCAGACTCGCATTATCAGCGCGCCAGTCCTTGATTGTTTTATCGAGCAAGGCGCCCATGGAACTTGATACCCATGTCCCGGCATGAATACCATTAGTGATCGATTCAATGTCGTAGCCTTCGAACAGTTTCCTGGAGGTTTCACGATGTTTTTCGGCCACACCATTGATGTAATAGCTTGTTTCAAGTGCGACGTGGGTCAGGTTAAGTTCTCCATTACAACAAAGGTTATCAGAACATTCCTTGAAGGGAATGCATTGTTTCAATAGCCTGGATGCCAGTGACATGGGGAACCTGTCATGGCCTGCCGCAACAGGTGTATGTGTCGTAAAGACACATTGTCGTTTTACTTCTTCTAGAAGCTCAGCGGTCGTTTTTTCGTCTCCAGGTTGTTGCTTAAGCTCATCGATAAGTTCGAACACGAGCAAGCTGGAGTGCCCCTCATTCATGTGATAACGATTGATGTTCACATTCCCCAGTGAACGCAATATTCGGATGCCGCCGATGCCGAGGATTATTTCCTGACAAAGCCTGTAGTAATCATCACCACCATAAAGGTTGTCAGTCAGGCTGCGGTCATAGTCAGAATTGCCCTCCACGTCAGTATCGAGGAGAAATACAGGTACAACATGTCCATTATAATCACGGATATCATAGCGCCATGCGCGCATGGAAACTTGCCGATCTTCGAGTTCGACTACGGCGCGGGCACCAGCGGGGAGGAGATAATCATCAACGGGCCAGATGACCGGCGCCTCATATTGCTGTCCGTCTTCATTCAGGTTTTGCTGAAAATAGCCTTTACGAGACAAGAGGGTTACACCTGCCATGGATATACCGCTATCGGCTGCAGAACGCAGTGTGTCACCGGCTAATATACCAAGCCCCCCTGCATAGGTCGGGATAGATGACTCAAGGGCGATCTCCATAGAAAAATAGGCTATTGAGATATCGTTATTCATTTATGTTATGAATATGGCCATTTCCAGTCGCGAATCTCAGGCATATCAATACCATGAGATGAGATATATTGCTTGTGTTCAATAAGTTTATCGCGAATAAACTGCTTCAGATAGGCGGCCGTGTAGCCCAGTTTTTCCACCCGGTCGACAACATCCCCCACCAGGTGATACCTGTCAAGGTCATTCAGGACCACCATGTCGAATGGCGTCGTAGTAGTGCCTTCTTCCTTGAACCCGCGCACATGCATATTTTTATGGTTGTGGCGGCGGTATGTCAGGCGGTGAATGAGATAGGGATAACCATGAAAGGCAAAGATGATGGGTTTGTCCGTTGTGAAGATGACATCAAAATCCCTGTCAGTCAGGCCATGTGGATGCTCATCTTTCGGTTGCAGGGTCATCAGGTCGACTACGTTAACCACCCTGACCTTCAGTTCAGGCACATGCTGGCGCAGCAGGTCGACAGCGGCAAGGGTTTCCAGTGTCGGCACATCGCCCGCACAGGCCATTACTACGTCAGGCTTACCATCATGATCATTACTTGCCCATTCCCATATACCTACACCAGCACTGCAGTGCTTGATTGCAGCATCCATACCAAGCCATTGTGGTTGATTCTGTTTGCCGGCAATAATGACATTTATAGAATCGCGGCTACGCAGGCAGTTATCAGTGACGCATAACAAGGTATTTGCATCAGGGGCCAGAAAGACACGGATAATGCTTGATTTTTTATTAATCACCACATCTATAAAGCCGGGATCCTGGTGGGAAAAGCCATTGTGATCCTGTCGCCAGACATGCGAGGTCAGCAGGTAATTCAGGGAGGCAACAGGCCTTCGCCAGGGGATTTTCTTGCTGACGTTTATCCACTTTGCATGCTGGTTGAACATGGAGTCGACGATATGAATAAAGGCCTCATAGCACGAGAACAAGCCGTGTCTCCCGGTCAGCAAGTAGCCTTCCAGCCAGCCCTGGCAGGTATGTTCGGAGAGGATTTCCATGACCCGACCGTCAGGTGACAGATGCTCGTCTTCAGGCAATGTCTCTGCCATCCAGGCACGGTCAGTGACCTCGAACAGTGCACCAAGCCGGTTTGAGGCAGTCTCGTCAGGTCCCATGACCCGAAAATTCTGATTGGCCATGTTCGCCTTCATGACATCGCGTAAGTACTGTCCCATTATTCGCGTGGCCTCTGCGAAGGTATGGCCGGGTTTGGAAACCTTTATGGCATGATCACGAAAATCTGGTAATTTCAGGTCCTTGAGTAATTCACCACCATTGGCATGCGGGTTCGATCCCATACGGCGTGCTCCCTCGGGAGCCAGCTGCCGAAGCTCCTCCAGCAGGGCACCCGTTTCATCAAACAACTCTTCGGGACGATAGCTCTTTAACCATGACTCAAGGAGCTTGAGGTGCTTTGAATTTTCAACCGTGTCAGAGAACGGCACTTGATGGGAGCGCCAGGAACCCTCGGTTTTCTTGCCGTCAACCTCTTTCGGCCCCGTCCAGCCCTTCGGGCTGCGGAGGATGATCATCGGCCAGACCGGGCGGCCTGTATCGCCATCAACCCGCGCACGCTGCTGAATCAATTTGATTTCATCAATAATGGCATCAAGTGTGGTGGCCATTTTCTCGTGCATCTGTCCGGGTTCTGAGCCCTCAACGAAGTAAGGCTTATAACCATAGCCTTTGAATAAATTCAGGAGTTCATCGTGTCCAATGCGTGCGAGCAGGCTGGGATTCGCGATCTTGTAGCCGTTCAGGTGCAAAATTGGCAGCACTGCGCCATCACGCTGTGGATTGAGAAACTTATTCGAATGCCAGCTCGTGGCCATGGGGCCTGTTTCTGCTTCACCGTCTCCGACTACACAACAGACGAGCAGATCCGGGTTATCGAATGCCGCCCCATAGGCGTGGGAGAGGGCATAGCCCAGCTCCCCACCTTCATGAATGGATCCTGGTGTCTCTGCAGTGACATGGCTACCGACGCCACCGGGGAAGGAAAACTGCTTGAAGAGTTTTTTCATCCCCTCGGCATCCATAGTGACAGGAGAATAGAATTCACTATAGCTACCCTCAAGCCAGGTATTCGCCACCATCCCCGGACCGCCGTGGCCAGGGCCGGCGATATAGATCATGTTCAGATCATATTTTTTAATGATGCGGTTACAATGCGCGTAGATGAAGTTAAGACCCGGGGTCGTGCCCCAATGGCCAAGCAGTCGTGGTTTTACATGCTCTTTTTTTAAGGGCTGCCGTAATAGCGGGTTATCAAGCAGGTATATCTGACCCACCGACAGGTAATTGGCCGCACGCCAGTAGGCGTCCAGCTTGTGCAGTTCCTCACCGCTCAGGACCTCGTGGCCAGTGGTCACCATCTCTTCCATGATGATTCCTCCTTTTGGAATAACTATGCATTTTATATGTAAATAGATAAGTAAACAGCTGTTACATGGTATTTAGCAATATTTCGGCCAGGCAGGTGATTTCGAGTCCTTTTCGGCAGACATTGAGAATAAGTCTACCTTGTTGATCTGCCGATTGAATATAGGTACACCACCGCTATCGGACTACTTTTTATGATTGGATGACCAGGCTTTGTCCTATGCCAAGGTTTTCCAGTAGTGGCGTATTGTGCCAGAATCAGTTTTTCTCCAGGTTGGGCATATTTCGCCCACAGGAATCTAACATATCATCTCAAGATTATCGTTTATTTATCTGCCTCGTCAGAAAAATTCATGGGTAGTTTTCGGGGCAGGTAGCGCTCCAAGCGCGTGATATAAGGCGATTTCAGTC
>NZ_JAVVES010000107.1:0-5136 GCF_032250955.1 Sulfuriflexus sp.
CAAGGTGTTATCGAATCTAAATCCCCTCACCCTAACCCTCTCCCGAAGGGAGAGGGAATTAACGGGACAGCAGTGTGAATTTATATGTAAATCTATGAGAGCGCTTCTGCCTGGCCAGGCTATATGCCTTGGCTCATGTGGGGCCCTTATATTGTGCTTTGACAAAATTTCTCGAAGCTATACAATGCCCTCCTGTCTGATTTTAGTCGCGTAGCTCAGTTGGTTAGAGCACCACCTTGACATGGTGGGGGTCGGTGGTTCGAATCCACTCGCGACTACCAATTTAGAGAACTTCTTCCATTGAATTTTGTCGTGAGTGGATGAGAACGAAGTTCGACAAAATCGCCTGGAGCGATTTTGAACGCGCACAGCGCGGCCCGTAGGGCAAGCTCAAAGAAGCCTTATAGGCTTCATTATGAGTACCTTATTTCACTTTCAGTGAAATCAAGGCAACTCGCGACTACCATATTTTGTCATTGTTTTTGTTTACGTAGGTCGGATTAGCGTAGCGTAATCCGACGGTGTCCATATTGAGATGGGCACGTTGGATTACGATCGCATTCCATGCGTTCTAATCCAACCTACTTAGTGTGATTTTACATATATCCTGCACGCGGCCTTTGGTAGGGGTCGCCACTGAAAAAGGGGTTTAACATGCCAGTCATTACTCTACCTGACGGTAGTCAACGCGAATTTTCCCAGCCTGTCTCCATTCTTGATGTGGCCGCCGATATCGGTCCGGGCCTGGCCAAGGCCGCCCTTGGGGGCAAGATCGGCGAGCAGCTGTTTGATGCCTCGCATGTCATCGAGGATGACGCCGAGCTGGCTATTATCACCGAGCGTGACGAGGAAGGCCTGGAGATCATCCGCCACTCGACCGCGCACTTGCTGGCCCAGGCCGTGAAAAGCCTGTTCCCCGAGGCGCAGGTCACCATCGGTCCGGTGATCGAGAACGGTTTTTACTACGATTTTGCCTATGAACGGCCCTTTACCCCGGAAGACCTGGCCGCTATCGAGAAGAAGATGGCCGAACTGGCCAGGGAAGATATTCCGGTCAGCCGTCGTGTCATGTCGCGCGAGGAGGCCATTGCCTTCTTTGCCGATATGGGCGAGGTCTACAAGGCCGAGATCATTGAGAGCATCCCCCACGGCGAGCAGCTTTCTCTTTACAAACAGGGCGATTTCACCGACCTGTGCCGCGGCCCGCATGTCCCTTCGACAGGCAAGCTCAAGGCCTTCAAGCTGACCAAGCTCGCCGGGGCCTACTGGCGTGGTGATTCCAGTAACGAGATGCTGCAGCGCATCTATGGCACCGCCTTTGCCAACAAGAAAGACCTGAAGACCTACCTGCACCGCCTGGAAGAGGCCGAGAAGCGTGACCATCGCAAGCTGGCCAGGCAGCATGATCTCTTCCATTCCCAGGAAGAGGCGCCGGGGATGATTTTCTGGCACCCGAAGGGCTGGTCGGTGTACCAGAGCGTGGTCGATTATGTGCGCAGCGTGCTGGATGTGAACGGCTACGATGAAGTGCATACGCCGCAGGTAGTGGATCGCAGCCTGTGGGAAAAATCCGGCCACTGGGACAAGTTCCAGGACATGATGTTTACGACCCACGCGGAAAACCGCGATTATGCGGTCAAGCCGATGAACTGCCCGTGCCATATCCAGATATTTAACCAGGGCCTGAAGAGCTACCGTGACCTGCCGCTGCGCATGGCCGAGTTCGGCTCCTGCCACCGCAACGAGCCCTCCGGCACCCTGCACGGCCTGATGCGGCTGCGTAACTTTACCCAGGACGACGCGCACATCTTCTGTACCGAGGCCCAGATCCAGGCGGAGGTCAGCACCTTTATCGACCTGCTGTTCAAGGTTTACGCGGACTTCGGCTTTACGGACATTATCATCAAGCTCTCGACGCGGCCGGAAGAGCGCGTGGGTTCGGATGAGAGCTGGGACAAGGCCGAGCATTCCCTCGAGCGTGCCCTGAACGCCAAGGGTCTGGAGTGGGATTTGCAGCCGGGCGAGGGCGCCTTTTACGGCCCGAAGATCGAGTTTTCCCTCAAGGACTGCCTCGACCGTGTCTGGCAATGCGGCACCATCCAGGTTGATTTCTCGATGCCGGGTCGCCTCGATGCTACCTATATAGATGAACATGGCGACAAGCAGGTGCCGGTCATGTTGCACCGGGCCATTCTGGGTTCGCTGGAGCGTTTTATCGGTATTCTTATCGAGCACCATGCCGGGGCATTCCCGGTCTGGCTGGCGCCAATCCAGGCCGTGGTGACCAATATTACCGATAATCAGGCCGATCATGCCCGTAAAGTTGAAGAAACCTTGAAAAAACAGGGCCTCAGGGTCATTTCGGACTTGAGAAATGAGAAGATCGGCTTTAAAATCCGCGAGCACACAATTCAGCGCGTCCCGTACATCCTCGTGGTGGGGGATCGCGAAGTTGAAGATAATGCAGTTGCCGTACGTACGCGCGGTGGCGAGGATCTGGGCTCGATGTCTATCGACGCCTTTGCAGAACGCCTTGCCACAGAGAACGCGAGTCGCGGTGTTGCATCTTTGGAGGAATAAAGTATCGCTATAGATAAGAAGACGCGTCTCAATGAAGACATTACAATTCCGGAAGTCCGCCTGATTGATGAGGAAGGCGAGCAGGTAGGGGTCGTAAAGATAGCGGAGGCGCTCGAGAAGGCTAAAGAAGCGGGTCTGGATCTCGTTGAGATCGTGCCCGCCGCAGAACCACCCGTTTGTCGAATCATGGATTACGGCAAATTCAGGTTCGAAGCCAGCAAGAAACAGCAGGTTTCGCGCAAGAAGCAGAAACAATCCCAGGTGAAGGAAGTAAAGTTCCGGCCTGGAACAGAAGTGGGCGACTATCAGGTAAAACTTCGCAACCTGAAGCGCTTTCTGGAGCAGGGAGACAAGACCAAGGTGACATTGCGTTTCCGTGGTCGTGAAATGGCTCACCAGAACCTCGGCCGCGATTTACTCAAGCGCGTCGAGGAAGACCTTGCGGAATACGGTTCAGTAGAGCAGTTTCCGAAGATGGAAGGTCGTCAGATGGTGATGGTCATCGCTCCGAAGAAGAAGTAGCAAGCTACTGTCCGCCGGACTTTGTCGGTCCAGGTGTCCAGTTAAACGCTTGTTGTAGGAATGGCGAAAGCCAAATGAAAATGCGAAGTCAGATGCAGTAAATGGAGTCTGTAGACAATGCCTAAGATGAAAACAAATCGTGGTGCCGCAAAGCGCTTCAAGAAAACCGCCTCGGGTGGTTTCAAGCGCATGCAATCACACCACCGTCATATCCTCACCAAGAAGAGCACGAAGCGCAAGCGTCACCTTCGTTCTGTAGAAATGGTTCACGCTAACGATGTGGCATCTATCCGCCGCATGTTGCCCTACGTTTAAGGAGAGGAATTATGGCTAGAGTAAAACGCGGCACGCTCGCTCGTGCACGTCATAACAAGGTTCTTAAACTTGCCAAGGGCTATAGCGGTCGTCGCAAGAATGTATACCGTGTTGCCGTCCAGGCCGTTACCAAGGCAGGTCAGTATGCTTACCGTGACCGTCGTCAGCGGAAGCGCCAGTTCCGTGCACTGTGGATTGCCCGTATCAATGCGGCAGCACGTGAATGTGGTTTGTCTTACAGTCGTATGATCAATGGCCTGAAGAAGGCCGAGATCGAAATCGATCGTAAGGTGCTGGCGGATATTGCAGTATTCGATAAGACAGGTTTTGCGGCGATTGCCGAACAGGCCAAGGCCGCCCTGTAAGTCAGACTGTAGTATCAGATTGTAGAATACAGCAGGGGAAAGGCCTTAAGTCTTTCCCCTGTTTTTTTTATGCGTTCCAATGAATGGGGTTCAGTAAGCGAATCTCAAAACAAAAAGCAGAACATGAATACTGAACTCAAACAGATTGTTGCCGAAGCACAGCAAGCCGTTGCCGGGGCCGCTGACTTGCAGGCGCTGGATGATGTCCGCGTGCAATACCTGGGCAAGAAAGGCTCACTCACTGCGCAGATGAAACAGCTGGGCAAACTATCGGCCGAGGAACGCCCACAGGCCGGGCAGGCGATCAACGATGCCAAGCAGCAGGTGCAGGAGGCCATCGAGGCACGCAGGAACAGTCTGCAGTCGGCGGCGCTGGAGGCGCAGCTGGCAGCCGAGAAGATCGATGTCAGTTTGCCCGGGCGCGGGGTGCGCAGTGGCGGTCTGCACCCGGTAACACGGGTGATGGAGCGCATCGAAGACCTGTTTGTGCAAATGGGCTTTGAGATCGCCGAAGGCCGTGAAATCGAAGATGATTATCATAACTTTGAAGCGCTGAACATTCCCGCGCACCATCCGGCCCGCGCGATGCACGACACGTTCTACATGGATGAGTCCCTGAGCGAGAACGAAAAGCTGTTGTTGCGCACACATACCTCGCCGGTGCAGATCCGCTATATGGAAAACAATGAACCGCCGCTGCGTGTGATTGCGCCCGGGCGTGTTTACCGTTGCGATTCTGACTTGACGCATACGCCGATGTTCCACCAGGTGGAAGGCTTTATGGTCGATGAGAATGTTAGTTTTGCCGATTTGAAAGGCTTGCTGGTTGATTTCCTGCAGAAGTTTTTCGAGAAAGATCTCGCCCTGCGTTACCGGCCATCTTATTTTCCGTTTACCGAGCCTTCCGCCGAGGTCGATATCGAATGCGTGATGTGTGGTGGGGAAGGTTGTCGCGTGTGCAGTCATACGGGTTGGCTGGAAGTACTGGGCTGCGGCATGGTGCACCCGAATGTGTTAAAGCATGTTGGTATCGATAGCGAAAAATATACCGGTTTTGCCTTCGGTCTCGGGGTGGAGCGACTGGCGATGTTGCGCTACGGCGTGAACGACTTACGATTGTTCTTCGAGAACGATTTGCGGTTTCTGGAGCAGTTTAGATAACGGCCCAACGCAGAGGGGCGCTCTCGTGCGTCCATGCACTACGCGACACATGCACATCCGTGTGCATCGCGCGGAGGCGCAAAGAACGCAAAGGATATCGAAATAAATATATTTTGACACTGCTGTCCCGTTAACATAAGCCTGACAATCGGTAAGTTTCGGATAAATAGGGTAAACAGGTTGATAGATGCGC
>NZ_JAVVES010000108.1:0-5075 GCF_032250955.1 Sulfuriflexus sp.
AGGTGTTATCGAATCTAAATCCCCTCACCCTAACCCTCTCCCGAAGGGAGAGGGAATTAACGGGACAGCAGTGATAATTATTTTATAATTTCTCTGCGATCTTTGCGTCTTGCCCTGAACCTTCGGGGCGATGGTTAGGGTATCCATAATGAAACGCGAAGCGGTTCTATGGTCCGCGAACTCTGCGTTGGGCTTTATTTATACAGCACTTATCCACAGGCTTATCCATTGTCTGCTGGCAGGGGCGGGCGTAGTATCGAATGGATAAAAATGTGCACTGGGTCGGTCTTTTCTGGTCCGGGCCACGCCGAAACACTGGTATAATCAATGCTGATAACAGGTCGAGTCACATAGCTCTCAGAAAATGGTAGAAATCGTTAAAAACGCCAGTTTTGCCGCCCATGATCCCGCCATGGCCGCGCTCAAGGTGCCACCGCACTCCGTGGAGGCCGAACAGTCGGTGCTCGGTGGCCTGATGCTCGATAACGAGCGCTGGGACAGCGTCTCCGAGATCGTCAGCGAGATTGATTTTTATCGTCACGACCACCGCCAGATATTCCGGGCCATCGCCTACCTTGTCAGCAAGGAGAGCCCTTATGATGCGGTCACGGTCTCGGAATACCTGCACGACCTCGGCGAACTGGATAACGCCGGCGGCCTGGCCTATCTCGGCAGCGTGGTGCAAAACACCCCGAGCGCGGCGAATATCAGGGCCTATGCCGAGATCGTGCGCGAACGCTCCATCCTGCGTCAGCTCATTTCGGTGGGGACCGAGATCAGTGATGCCGCATTTAACACGCAGGGTCGCGAGAGTACCGAGATCCTAGATGAGGCCGAGCGCAGCGTCTTCCAGATCGCCGAGCAACGCGCACGCGGTCGCAAGGGTGCACGTGGTATCAAGGACTTGCTGAATGCGAGCCTGGATCGCATCGACACGCTGCACAAGTCCGGCGGCGGGCTGACCGGTGTTTCTACCGGTTTTGATGATCTGGATGAGAAGACCTCCGGCCTGCAGCGCTCAGACCTTATTATCGTTGCCGGTCGCCCCTCCATGGGCAAGACCGCCTTTGCCATGAACCTGGCCGAATATGCGGCCATCAAGTCCGGTGAACCGGTCGCCATTTTCAGTATGGAAATGCCGGGCGAACAACTGACCATGCGTATGATGTCATCCCTGGGCCGGATTGATTCGAACAAGGTACGTACAGGCGCCCTGGAAACGGATGACTGGCCGGCCCTGAGTTCCGCGGTGAGTATCCTCTCCGAGGCGCCCTTGTTTATCGATGACACGCCGGCCTTGACGCCGGGCGAATTGCGCACACGCGCCCGCCGTATTAAGCGTGATAACGGCGGCAAGCTGGGCATGATCGTCGTCGATTACCTGCAGCTGATGCAGGGCAGCAACGGCAGCCGAAATGAAAACCGCACCACCGAGATATCGGAAATCTCCCGCTCCCTGAAATCGCTGGCCAAGGAGCTTGATGTGCCAGTGATCGCCCTGTCGCAGCTTAACCGTAGTCTCGAGCAACGCACCGACAAGCGCCCGGTCATGTCAGACCTGCGCGAGTCCGGCGCGATCGAGCAGGATGCCGATGTCATCCTGTTTATCTACCGTGACGAGGTCTATAACGAAAACACCGAATATAAAGGCTCCGCCGAGATCATTATCGGCAAACAGCGTAATGGTCCCATCGGTAAAGTCATCCTGACCTTCCGCGGTCAGTTCACGCGTTTCGAGAATTTCGCACCCGATGCCTATGGTAGAGATTTTGAATGAGTCGTCCGCTGCGCGCGGAAATCCGCCTCTCCTCACTCCAGCATAATTTACAACGCGCCCGCGCGGCGGCACCGCACTCGCAGGTTATGGCCGCCATCAAGGCCAATGCCTATGGCCATGGCATGACGCGTGTTGCGCATGCCCTGCATGACGTGGATGCCTTTGCCGTGGCCAGTATCGAAGAGGCTATTATCCTGCGCGAGGCAGGGGTGCATGCTGATATTGTCTTGCTCGAGGGCATGTTCAGTGCCGACGAGATACTCCTGGTGCAGGCCTATGACGTCCAGCTGGTTATCCATAACCTGCAACAGATCGAATGGCTGGCGGCGGCCAGGCTGCCCAGGCCGCTGGTGACCTGGCTGAAAATCGATACCGGCATGCATCGCCTGGGCATCCCTCCGGCGGCCTTTGCGGGCTTTTATCAACGCCTGAGCGAGTGCGAGACGGTCGCTGAAGTCCGTTTCATGACCCACTTTGCCTGCGCCGATGAAAGACACAACCCGGCCTCTGCCCGACAGATGGAAGCATTCGATGCCTGCCTGGGACAGGCCATCGGGCAACGTTCCCTGGCCAACTCGGCCGCCGTCCTCGCCCATCCCGCAAGTCATGCCGACTGGATCCGCCCCGGCATCATGCTCTATGGTGCCAGCCCGTTGCAGGGTGAAAGTGCGGCCTCGTTGGGGCTGGAACCGGCGATGACCTTCAGGAGCCAGTTGATCGCGGTAAACAGCCTGCGCAAGGGTGACTGTGTCGGGTATGGCGCGGAATGGACCTGTCCGCAAGACATGCCCGTCGGCGTGGTTGCCTGTGGTTACGGCGACGGCTATCCACGGCATGTCCGGGCGGGCACGCCTGTGCTCGTTAATGGGCAGCGCGTGCCACTGGTCGGCCGGGTCTCCATGGACATGCTGACCGTGGACCTGCGTGGTTGCGAGGCCCAGGTCGGCGACGAGGTCGTGCTATGGGGCGAAGGCCTGCCGGCTGATGAAGTGGCAGAGTCCGCCGGGACGATTGCCTACGAATTGTTTTGCCAGCTCACGGCACGTGTGCCGTTTGTCGAGGTATAGGATGAACCAGCATGGCCAGAGATAAACACGTCTACACCTGTACCGCCTGCGGCGGCCAGTCCAGCAAGTGGAGTGGCCAGTGTGGTGACTGCGGCGAGTGGAACAGCATTGAAGAGACCGTGGTGCGCGCCGCTGCGGGTGGCGCGAAGGCCGCACGCTTTCAGGGCTATGCCGGCGAGAGCAAGGTCCAGTCCCTGAGTGATATCCAGCCGGAACAGGAAAGCCGTCACCCGATCGGTATCTCGGAACTGGACCGCGTACTCGGCGGGGGCCTGGTGCGCGGGTCCGTAGTACTCATTGGTGGTGACCCTGGCATCGGCAAGTCCACCATCCTGCAGCAGGCCATGGCCGCGCTCGGCAAAAGCCTCAACACCCTTTACATTACCGGTGAAGAGTCCCTGCAACAGGTCAGCATGCGCGCGCACCGGTTGGGCCTGAGTGATATCGATATTGGTCTGCTCAGTGAGACCCGCGTTGAGCGCATCCTCGACATCGCGCAAAAAGAAAAGCCGCAAGTGATGGTCATTGATTCCATCCAGACCGTATATACCGACATGCTGCAGTCCGCCCCCGGCTCGGTGGCACAGGTGCGCGAGAGTGCCGCGCAACTGGTGCGCTTTGCCAAGCAGACCGGCACGGCATTGTTTTTGGTTGGCCACGTCACCAAGGAAGGCGCGCTGGCCGGGCCACGCGTACTCGAACACATGGTTGATACCGTGTTGTACTTCGAAGGTGACAGCAGCAGCCCCTACCGCGTGATCCGCGCGGTGAAAAACCGTTTTGGCGCCGTCAATGAACTCGGCGTCTTCGCCATGACCGAAGACGGCCTGCGCGAGGTCGCCAACCCTTCCGCCATATTCCTCTCCAGACACGCCGAAGACGTGCCCGGCAGCGTGGTCATGGTCACGCGCGAAGGCAGCCGCCCCTTGCTGGTGGAAGTGCAGGCCCTGGTTGCCGAGAGCCACCTCGCCAACCCGCGCCGTGTCGCCCTCGGCCTCGACGCGCAACGCCTCTCCATGTTGCTTGCACTCCTGCACCGTCACGGCGGCATCGCCATGTACGACCAGGACGTGTTCGTCAACGCCGTCGGCGGCGTGCGCATCAACGAGACCGGCGCCGACCTGGCGCTAATCCTCGCCATCCTGTCCAGTTATCGTGACCGGCCGCTCCCCAAAGAGTGGATCATCTTCGGTGAAGTTGGCCTCGCCGGCGAGATCCGCCCGGTACAGAACGGCCAGGAACGCCTAAAGGAAGCCGCCAAGCACGGCTACACGAAGGCAATCGTACCCAAGGCCAATGCACCGAAAAAACCGATAGCCGGCATGGAGGTGCAGGGGGTGAGTCGGTTGTCGGAGGTGCTGGACAGTATATGGGATTAAAAAGGATTGATGATTTAGGATTGATGATTGATGAATGGAAGTGCATAGATCAAGGCAATCAAGTGGTCTGACACCATGATTCCCCTTGATTCGGAACCGGGATACAGACAACCTGGACATATCGCAATTCCTTTAGCAAAAATAACTCGCTGGCACCCTATATGCCTGCTAGGATTGTGTGAAATAAAAACATAAAAACTCAAATGAGATAGACAGACGTCTGTCTTTTACCGGGAAAGGCAGAATTCTGTCTATATCACTGTTATAAGTCATAAGAGATTAAATATGAGTGCTAGCTATAGGAATCTATTCTGGGCAGGATTTATTGCAGTAATGTTCTTCCTATACTACAGCCAAGTAGCTACTTACTGGGTTGGCAAAGAGTGGGTAGATCCATTAATCGCAAATTTTGTAATTGCTTCAGCGATCTTTGGTTTTATCACCTTTGTTGGACTCCGGGGTGAACTGTTTGGGAAGGTTGTTTTCCTGGTAGTAATGCCAGCCATCCCTTTTCTTGTCCTTCTCCTAGGCCATGAAGGCGTACTTTCAGAAGAGGGACTGGGCTTGGTAGTTTTTGCGTCAATGCAATTGCCGTACTGGGTTGGGGGTATTGTTGGTGGTGTTTTTACTTCTTTGGCTCGCAAATTAATGACTTCTAACAATCGCTCAAGGAGCGGGACCGCAAAAAGCACGCGGCCCATTAGCTAAATCGTTATGTGAACTAAATAAATTATGGAGAACTATTTATTTACTTTATTGTTATCTTTAATAGTTATAGGAAATTTATCCTTTTTCGGCTCTTCGGAAAAATTAGTGGGTAAAAATATAGCGAATTTGGAGCAATAGAGATAG
>NZ_JAVVES010000109.1:0-4941 GCF_032250955.1 Sulfuriflexus sp.
TCGGATACACATTCATCACACACCCTGATACGCTGATAGCTAAACAGCCTATCGAGAGAGATACAAGGTCGGATTAGAACGCATGGAATGCGTTCGTAATCCGACGTGAACGCTATAAAATTCACTCCAAGCCAAAGGAATGGCCATGCAATATCGACGACTTTTCACCCCCGGCGGGTGCTATTTCTTCACCCTCGTCACCGCGCAACGCCAACCTGTCTTCTGTGACAAAGCGGCAGTAAAGGCCTTGTATGAGGCCTTCAGCCACGTCAGGACAAAATACCCCTTCAAGGTAGACGCTTTCGTGCTCTTGCCCGATCATCTACATTGTATCTGGACACTGCCGTCGGATGACCATGACTTTGCCACGCGCTGGAGGCTGATCAAGACATGGTTTACGAAGCATTATGAATCAGATCTATATTCTGGGAAAAGCCCCTGGCAACCACGTTACTGGGAGCATTTGTTACGCAATGACCTCGATTATCAACACCATCTCGACTATATCCACTACAACCCGGTGAAACACGGCTACGTGCAAAGGCCGTTAGATTGGCCGCATTCAAGTTTCCAGCGATATTTTTTATCCGGTATATACCCGAAAGATTGGGGAAGTAATGGCCTGCAATTGCCCGAAGATACAGGTGGTGAATAACGTTCAGCATTCACATGTAGGTCGGATTAGGGCGCATGAAATGCAACTGTAATCCGACGCGGGATTTGACATGGGCACGTCGGATTATGTATGTGGGCATACGGTATACCCGACCTACAAAACCAGAAAAAGCACCCGTAGGTCGAATTAGAGGTGCGGAGCAACTCGTAATCCGACAATAAAATTTAACATGGGCACGTCGGGTTACGTCGTTACCACTCCTAACCCGACCTACAAAAGAGCAAAAAAAAAACGGGGTGCCATAGCACCCCGTCTCTAGACAATAAGATTATTAACTAATCTTAGAAGTCTTTACGGATACCAACTGACCATGCATCACGGTCGTTAGCATTGCCATTGTTGTCGCCATCTGTCTGTGTGTAACCACCGAAGATACGCGTCTGCTTGCTGAACTTGTGGATAACGCCCACTGCCCAGTAATCGTAATCTGCATCTGGATTAGCACCAGTACCATCAACATCGGTGTTACCCCATGAAAGAGTGAAGATGTTGTTGCCGGCCTTGTACTGACCATTCAGCCACAGGATATCAGCATCATTCTGCCCGGCACCAACTGTACCGGCATGATAATCCTGGCCAGTATTATTGTCACCTGGGGTGAAACCAGACGCAGCACGGTCAGCATCCTTGATCACTTCGTACTGACCAGCCAGAGTAATAGCACCAGAGTTCCAACGCAGGCCGACCTTGGTCAGAGTCTCATCGTCCATTGCTGACGGGTTGTTATTACGATTGTGCGCAAAGATTGCATGCCATGGGCCATTCTTGTACTGCAGGGCCAGGCTGTAATCGTTATCGCCATCAACAATGTTTTCGGTTGCATCAGCATTGGTTTCATCAGGAGCAATCGCGAACTGTGCCTGGAAGCCGTTTACGTTTGGTGAGGTGTAGTAGATGGTGTTACGCATAAAGCCATTGTGACCACCGATACCGGTACCACCGGACATACCACCGGCACGACGAGCCTGCAGGTGAGTTGCTGTCCATGGATCCCACTTCACGCCACCGGCGGTCTTGTATGGTGAGTTGAATGAACCAGCGGCCAGTGAACCCCAGGAACTCTTGAGACCAACATGGACATCACGCTGACCAAGAGCACCAGAAACAGATTCAGCAGTACCATTTGTACCACCGCTGCTATTGTCAGCAGGGTCAATACGGAATTCAGCCTTACCGAAGGCAGTCAGGCCGCCGCCCAGCTTTTCGCTGAACTGGATACCGATACGGGACTGGCCAGCGTTGTCGTCAACAGCCTGAACGCTGTCTACGCCAGTAGCATCTGAGTCTTCGACATTGTATTCGACCTGCACACGACCGAAAAGCTTTACATCAGCAGAAGCAAAGGCTGGAGCCAGCATGGCTGCAGACACTGCAATTGCGAGGAATTTCTTGTTCATAGAAGTTTCTCCTAAAAATACTCTTATGGTTATAAGTCAATCGACCATGCAACCATAGCCAAGATTAGGGGTTTGTGCAACAGTTTTTCGTAAAAAAACAACAGGGGTCAAAAGCGTTGTTTTTATACCACCTCGGCGGGTATACCGACGGATTAGCATCGAAAGGCATTCATAATTAACCCTTTATATCAATGGGTTAGATTGAGGTTCTGCCTCGATAACCGCTGGCAACTCTCTGGGCATCGGCCCCACGGCACTGTATATAGATATGCCCTGCCTGGGCTACGACGCCTGCTGGCACGCTTTAGTGTGCAAATCAGCCACCCTCACCCCCGTTCAGCCGGCCCGACAACACCTGTCAGCCAGGCTATTAGCGTTTATACTACTCAACCTGCAAACAACAACACATACACGCCCGGGGGCATTTGGATGATTAGCGAATTAGATAAAGAACTCGAAGTCTTTCTTGATTTCTACCTGAAACAACGTCAAACCCCTCCCGCAGATTATGCCTATGCCGCAAAGCTTGTATCCTCACCCGGGTTTTTTACCGTCAAGGCATTGCAGGAACATTTAAACAACCCCTTGTTAAACCCTGCCTGGGTGAACCTCGTTAAGCAGGGAAAGTCTGTCTCACTCACGTCCTCGGGTATGTTCAAGACCGTGCAAAGCAACCAGCTGCAGTTCATGGACAAACAGTTCATGAACCAGGAGTTACAAAACGGTGCCGCGGTTGTGCTTGAGGGTGTTGATATCCTTGACGCATCAATCAATGCTTTCGTCGCCCGGCTTGAAAACGAGTTGCCATGCTCGCTTTCCAACTGTGTCGCTTTCTTCTCGCAACCCGGTAATGAAGCCTACGAGGGTCATTGTGACTCTGATGATGTGCTGGTAATCCAGCTATCCGGCAAGAAGTTATGGAACATCTATGCACCCCAGCAACGCCGTTATGCAAACACCACGCATCTCAACAGCGAACAAATGGGGCCAAAGATAAAACAGATCACAATGAAGCCCGGCGATGCCCTGTATGTCAGGGCCGGCGTCCCGCACATGTGCCAGACGACAGGTGATCACAGCCTGCACCTGGCCTTCGACCTGGTCGATAGCAGCCCCAGTGTTGAGCAAATCACTACTGAAGCTAACCACATGTATGACCACGCCTGTGAAGAACCCTATGCCTCCACAAAACAGGTCATACAACGATATGCCTCGCTACTACAGTCAGGCGATTTTCAGAATATGCTGGCAACAGCGACAAAGGATCTCAAGAGTGACGCGCAGCAATTTCGTTCATGCATAGGAAGGTCATCGGCCGTTAGCGCACTCTCGAAATACTTCTGACATGGCTGGCTTCAACGAAGTAACGAGGTAACCGCACTATTAAAATCCTTTTTATAGTGATGTGTTTAGAACAATCAGATTAATTCGAGTGGCCAGAGCCCGTTAGGGATCAGAAAATACTTAATAAAGCCTGAAGGGATTTTAAGTACTGAGCCTAATTAAACAACTTCAAGCAACGTATAAATGAGCAACATCAAGCTCTTTGCGATGTTGTTCTGCTTGCCACAGTTCATATTGCGTTTGCTGATTTAACCAACTTTCAGATGATGTATTAAAAGCGATCGATAAACGCACTGCCATTTCAGGGCTTATGCCTGCTTTACCATTAAGAATACTTGAAAGCGTTTTACGACTAATGCCGAGGCCTTTGGCTGCATCAGTGACAGTTAAACCCAATGGCTCTAAACAAAGTTCTTTTATAACCTTGCCCGGATGCGGGGGATTGTGCATTAACATAAACTAACCTCAATGATAGTCTTCATAGTTTACAACTTCAGCATGCTCACCATTAAAACGAAAGGTAACGCGCCAATTACCACTTACACGAACAGACCATATTTTCGCCCTACTTCCCGATAATGGATGCAGAAATAAACCTGGCAAATTCATATCATCCGGCGATGTAGAGACATTCAGGCGACCAAGTATTAATCCAAGTCGATTTGAATGCCTTGCCTGAATACCCGATTTACGGCCTGTTTTAAAAAACAATTCAAGACCTTTATGTTTAAAGTTTTGGATCATTTGCCTAAGTGTACCCTGTGTCGTTACGGGTGTCAATTAGCTCGTATTTAGCTTCTCGACACATCAGAAAACAAAAATTCACCGCCTTTAGCATTAACCGCTTTACGAACGTCCGCTTCTTGTTCACGAGAGCCAATGAAGGCAAGATGCAGATTGGGTAATTGGCCCGCCGAATTATTCAGCGCAGCAATAATGACGTTTGCCGTGAGCTGGCTGTTCGGCCCAGAAACCCCTATGCGAACATCTTGAGACTTCGCGGGCTTCATTGCTTCCACCAGCGCGGCAACCTGGGGTGAGTCGGTTCCGGCACTACTGACCATGGCCGCCGCGAGGCTGGTTGCAATACCCCCGCCGGACGGCACCCACATGAGATGAGACGGCTTGAATTTAAACAACTGCGCGGAAGTGACCGCAGCCTGCCGTGGCGACTGGCTGCCCGATGTAGCACAACCAGCGATGATTAAAACCAGGCTTATAACGACTATTTGTAGATATTTCATACTAACTCCTTTTTAATTGACGTTTCGCACGTCGTTTCCTTGTGGTGTTACTAGAAGAATTTCTAGTAACGTAAATCTGTAGTGTATATTTCAACTTCGTCATTCTCGCGCAGG
This sequence comes from Sulfuriflexus sp., assembly GCF_032250955.1. NCBI lineage: Bacteria > Pseudomonadati > Pseudomonadota > Gammaproteobacteria > Chromatiales > Granulosicoccaceae > Sulfuriflexus > Sulfuriflexus sp. Next base: position 4,776 of record NZ_JAVVES010000109.1, read on the forward strand.
CGGGAATCCAGAGAACTTTAATTCAGATACTGTCCCCGGAATTGTAGAACAATATGATCTGAAAACCCGCGTCGGATTACGGCATACCATGCCTAATCCGACCTTGTATCTCTCTCGATAGGCTGTTTAGCTATCAGCGTATCAGGGTGTGTGATGAATGTGTATC
>NZ_JAVVES010000010.1:0-55741 GCF_032250955.1 Sulfuriflexus sp.
TGAAATCGCCTTATATCACGCGCTTGGAGCGCTACCTGCCCCGAAAACTACCCATGAATTTTTCTGACGAGGCAATTTATTTAAGGATGCAATGCTTGGCAAAGCCGGAGAGTTCATTGGCTGTCCAGTCACCCTTCGGCTTTTCTTTCAGGCTGGCGCACCACTTGTCGCTGCCCATTTCCGGGGCACAGCCACTGATGGCGATGAAAAAGCCCAGGCCGAGAGCGGTCGCAAGTGTTTTGACAAGACTTTTCATGATGAGGTCCTCCTGCAAGGATTAAACGAGAAAAATGGCGGCCAGGCCGAGAAATGCCATGAAACCGATAACATCTGTAATGGTCGTCAGCACCACGCCGCCGCCGAGGGCGGGGTCGGCGCCAATCTTCTTAAGGAAGAGGGGAATTGTCACCCCGGCCAGTGCGGCAGTAATGAGATTAATGACAATCGCCACCCCAATCACAATACCGAGCTGAATATCATCAAACCAGAAAGTGGCGACCCCGGCGATAACCAGGGCCCAGAGGATGCCGTTCAACATCCCCACTGCAAGTTCTTTGACGACAAGCCGTCGGGCATTGCTGACGCCAATTTGACCGAGTGCCATGCCACGGATAACCAGAGTCAACGTCTGGCTGCCGGCAATGCCGCCCATGCTGGCGACGACCGGCATGAGCACGGCAAGGGCAACCAGTTTCTCGATCGTGGCATCGAACTGGGCAATGACGAGCGAGGCTATAAGGGCGGTAATAAGATTAATGCCGAGCCACAAGGCACGCCGCCGGGTACTGGTGACCACCGGCGCAAACATGTCATCTTCCTCACTCAGGCCGGCCATACTCATGATGGAATGCTCGGCCTCGTCACGGATAACGTCGACTACATCATCGATGGTGATACGACCAAGCAGTTCGCCATTATCGTCGATCACCGGGGCAGAGATGAGATCGCGTTGCTGGAACAGGCTGGCAACCTCGGTGGCCGGCATGTTGGCCGAGACCCCTTTCAGCTCACCATGGACGAGCTCACCAACCTGCAGGCTGGGTTCACGGGTGAGCAGATCCGCCAAATGTACCTGGCCGATGTAATGATTTTGACGGTCGACGACGAACAGGTTGTCCGTCATCCGGGGGATCTCACCACGGCGGCGCAGGTAGCGGAGTACAACATCAAGGCTCACATCCGGGCGCACGGTGATGGTGTCGGTGTTCATCAGACCACCGGCCGTATCCTCCGGGTAAAACAAGACCGCCTCGAGACGGCGTCGGTCGAGGCTGTCCATGGATTGCAGGACGAGCTGGGTGACGGTATCGGGCAGATCCTGGATAAAGTCCGCGAGGTCATCGGTTTCGAAGCCCTCGGTCAGGGCCAGCAGTTCGGTGGTCTCCATCTGCCTGATAAGGCGCTCGCGGATATCGTCATTGACCTCGAGCAGTACGTCACCCTGCAGCTCGGAGTCTACCAGTTCCCAGACAAATTCACGTTTTTCCGGGGGCAGGGATTCGAGCAGGTGAGCGATTTCGCCAGGATACAGGCCATTGAGCATACGCCGGACCTGCACGAGGGTGCCGCTTTCCATCAAGCGTGAGAAGGCTTGCAGACGCTGATGTGGTTGCTGGTCTTCCTCGTTGCCCTGATTGAGCGCAGAATCAGTTTGTTTTTCTGTGGTCTCCGACATACTGCGCCTTTTCAAACCAGGGCCTTTGGCAAATCATGCCTTATGTGAAGGCATTCTACCGTTACCGGGCAGTGCTTGCACGCGACGCCGGCGAAATTGTCATACAACAGTACGGGATTATGGTGGCAGCGAGGTGTCAGTCAAGCGCGTCGAGATTCATTTTGGCGATGATTTTCTCGACATCGCTCTTGCGGGCGCTGTTGACGGTTCGGCGCGCAGGCTTTAGCAGCAGGCGGGTATCACTGTTATTGATGATGCGCTTGATCTCAAGTAGCACAGACGGATGCATACTGAATTCACGCAGGCCGAGGCCGAGCAAGAGACGGGTCAGGCGCGGGTCACCGGCCATTTCACCGCACATTGAAACAGGGATGCCGGCCTTATCGGCGGCACGGATGGTTATGTGAATGAGATGCAATACAGAGGGATGTACCGGATCATAGAGGTAGTTGACCTCGTCATCGATGCGGTCGATGGCAAGCGTGTACTGGATCAGGTCATTGGTGCCGATCGAAAGGAAGTCGAGGTGCCTGGCAAAATGATTGGCGGCGATGGCTGCGGCCGGGATCTCGATCATGCCGCCAATGGGCACATTATCGGCATAGGCAAGACCCTGACGATCGAGTTCCAGCCGGGCTTCATCGATCAACTGTTTGACCTGGTGTAGCTCGGTCAGGTTGGAGAGCATCGGAATCATGATTCGCACCGGGCCGTGCGCAGAGGCACGCAGGATGGCGCGCAGCTGCGGCATGAACAGGGCAGTATCGCGCAGACACAGACGCACGGCGCGCAGGCCGAGGGCCGGGTTGGAGCCGAGCGGTTTCCGGTCAGTGATACCATCAACCTGTTTATCGGCGCCGAGGTCGAAGGTGCGAATGGTGATCGGCGCGCCCTTGAGGGACTTCACGACATGCCGGTAGGCTCGGTACTGTTCCTCCTCGCCCGGTGTATCGGCCCGGTTCATGTACAGGAATTCGGTACGGTACAGGCCCACGCCGTCAGCGGCAGCCTTCTTTACGGCCGGGATGTCTTCGGGCAGTTCAATATTGGCATGCAGCCTGATGGTCTTGCCATCGAGGGTGATCGCCGGCTTGTCCTTGAGCTGTTTAAGCTCACGAATGCGTTGCTTTTCCTCTCGCTGGCGGCGACGGTAATGACGCAGGATGGCCTCGTCGGCACCGGCAACAAGGTGGCCGGCGCGGCCATCAATAATGACTTCCTCATTATCGGCCAGGTAACGGCGCGCATTGCGCAGGCCGACAATGGCCGGGACACCAAGGCTGCGGGCGAGGATCGAGGTGTGTGAGGTCGGTCCGCCAAATTCGGTCACAAAGCCGGCGACACCATAGTGCTGCATGAGCACCGTATCGGCCGGGGTCAAGTCATCGGCAACAAGGATGCAACCCTTCAGGCGACTGTCAAGATCGGTGCTATGCGAGGATTCATCAAGCAGGAGTAACTGCACGCGGTTAATCACATGGTCGACATCATCACGGCGCGTGCGCAGGTAGGGGTCTTCCATTTCATCAAAAATGGCGACCACGCTGTCACGCTGCTGCTTGAGCGCCCATTCGGCATTACATTGCTGGCTGCGTATCAACTTGATGGGTTCATCGGAAAGCATGCCGTCTTCGAGCATCAGCAGGTGGGCGTCGATAAAGGAACTGATGTCAGCCGGGGTGCCGGCAGGAATGTGTTTCCGGATCGCCTTGAGTTGCGCCCGTGCCGTGCGTATAGCCGACTCCAGGCGCGCAACTTCCTCTTCGACGAATTTGGGGGGCACCACGTATTCCGGGATCTCGAGCTGGCCACGTTGCAACAAGTGGACCTTGCCGATTGCGACACCGCGGGAAACACCAACGCCGGAAAGTGAAATACTCATGCGCGTGCCCTTTACTCGTCTTCGCCAAAGCGATCAGCAACAAGTTCGCTGATCCTTTCAAGCGCCTGGTCTTCATCCTCGCCATTGGCACGCAAGGTCAGTTCGGTACCTTGTGAGGCCGCCAGCATCATGACACCCATAATACTTTTACCGTTGACCGCCTTACCGTTACGGAGCAGTTCAATCTCGCTCTCAAAGCCCGAGGCGAGGGTGACAAACTTCGCTGCTGCACGGGCATGCAAGCCAAGTTTGTTGATAATACTAATTTTTTTCTCAGTCATTCATCCTGTTCCGTTTTGCAGCTTAATACACCATCACGGCCACCGCTAATGGCTTTATCCACCAGTTCATCAAGGCTCAGACGCGGATAGTTGAGTACGCGTATCAGCATGGGCAGATTGATCCCGCCGACAACGCGTACGCTGGCCTGTGTATGCAGGCGGCAGGCGATGTTACTCGGTGTCGAGCCGTACATGTCAGTGAGGACCAGTGTCTGTTCGTGGTCATGTATAATACGTTCGGCTTCAGCGACGACGTCGTCGGGATTGTTGCCGCGGCGTACCGCAATAATATCAACCTGCATCGGACTGACGCCGAGCATGGCCGTCGCCGTGTCCATCAGGGCGGTGCCGATATTGTCGTGGGTTATGAGTAGCAGACTGACGCTCATGAAAGCTCCCGGTGGCGAATCAGGACATTGTCGCGTTGTTCCTGGAACAGGCTGGCGAGCCGATCGACCATGTATACGGAACGATGCTGCCCGCCGGTGCAGCCAATGGCAATAGTCATGTAATTACGGTTGGCTTGTTCAAATCGGGGTAACCATTTTCCAAGGAAGGCATGAATATCCTCAACCAGCAGACTGGTTTCAAGCTGCTGCACAAGGAATTCCTGAACAGGTTTGTCGCGTCCGCTTAACGGCCGCAGTTCCGGCTCCCAGTGCGGGTTGGGCAGACAGCGCGCATCAAAGATAAAATCGGCGCCGCCCGGCACGCCGTGTTTGAAGCCAAAAGACTCGAACAGCACAGACATGCCGTGCGCGGAATCGGTCAGATGCTCAGTAACGAAGTCCCGCAGGTCATGCGGGGTCATGTGACTCGTATCGACATGCTGCGAGGCCACCGCCGAGATACCGGCAAGCATCTCCCGTTCATGCTGGATGGCCTCTGCCAGGGAGACGTTATCACTGGTGAGCGGATGACGGCGGCGGGTCTCACTGTAACGCTTCAGGAGGTGGGCATCGTCTGATTCAAAGTAGATTATTCTGCAGTCGATGCCAAGCGCACGCATATCATCGAGTATGCCGTGTATGTCATCAGAGGCATCAAGCATGGTGCGGGCATCGATGCCAACGGCCGTATTACTCAGGATGTCACCCCGGTTGCTATGTATCTGGGCGCCAAGATTCGGCAACATCGACAAGGGCAGGTTGTCGATACAGTAGAAATCGAGGTCCTCAAGTGTACGAAGTGCCGTGCTCTTGCCCGAGCCCGACAGGCCGCTGATGATAAGTAACTTCATTCCCTGTCCTGTTCCAGAAAATGCTGTTGTCGTTGTATAAAGTCGTCTGCTGCGTGATAGCCCTTCAAGGCAAGAATATGGTTGCGTACCGCGATCTCGACCAGTACGGCCATATTGCGGCCGGGCGCGACCGGCAAGGTAACCTGATCGACCTCAACACCGAGAATGGAGTTCTTCTGGTGACAGCCGCAGAGACGATCGATATTGCGCATCTGTTCATCGTCCATTTTTTCCAGGTGCACAATCACCCGCAGGTACTTGGTGTCCTTGATGGCACTGTCACCGAACATGGCGCGGATATTCAGTATTCCGAGACCGCGCACCTCGAGAAAGTTCTTGATCGGTGGCGGACAGATGCCGCTCAGGGTATCCGGAGCAACGCGGGAAAACTCCGGCGCGTCGTCGGCGATCAATCGGTGGCCACGGCTGATTAGTTCAAGCGCAAGTTCACTTTTGCCGACACTACTCTCGCCGGTGAGCAGAACGCCAATGCCGATGACCTCCATGAAGACCCCGTGCACGGTCGTGCTGTCGGCGATACTGTGCGACAGGTAATACTGGAGATTGTTTACCAGGAACTGGCTGTTCTGGGGCGAGCGAAACAGCGGTAACCCGGTGTTTTCCGAACGCGTGATAAAATCATCCGGTACCTCTATGTCATTGGCGATGATAATACACAGGGGATTGCCTTCATAAAGACGATTCAGCGATTCTGTGCGCCCCTCTTTATAGAGATTATTGAAGTACTCAATTTCGCGATAGCCAATGATTTGAATGCGGTGCGGATGAATGAAGTTCAGGTGTCCGACATAGGAAATATCGGGCTCGTTTTCCGCTGATATCTGTTCACCATCAAACTGGATAATGCGGTTTTCGCCACTCGTGCCGGCGACGTGCTCGAGCTTGAGCTTTTTACGATGCCTCTCGAACAGGGTTTTGACAGAGATACTCTTGGTCATATCATTCCGCGGCGGGTTGCCAGTCAGTAATCAGATTATATAGTTCTTCCTCGCTCTGCGCGTGACGTAGTTGTGCACAGAATGGCTCATCGCTGAACATCTTTGCCAGGTGGGCAAGGATTTGCAGGTGTTCCTCGGTCGACTCAACAGGGACCAGAAGGCCGAACAGAAGGTCAACCGGTTGGCCATCAATGGCATCGAAATCGATGCCTTGAGACAGATGGATAAAGGCTCCAATGGCCTTGTTGCCGGTCGCGATGCGACCATGTGGTATGGCCACACCATGGCCAAGGCCAGTACTACCCAGGCGTTCACGCGATAGCAGGCTATCGAAGATCTCACCCTGGGTAAGACTGGCATCGGCATTCAGCATGAGTGCACTGACTTCCTCCAATGCACGTTTCTTACTTGCCGGACTCGCTGCACAACTGATGCGGTCTGCTGTAAGGATATCGCTGATTTTCATATTACCTCGATTATTCTTGGTTATTCAGTTTCCTGAGGTTCCTGGATTTCCTGATCCTTCAGGCTGTTTCTGGCACGATGGTCAGTGGCTTTTTCCTTGTGCTTGATAATCTGCCGATCAAGCTTGTCGGTCAGTGAATCGATCGCAGCGTACATGTCTTCATCAACAGATTCCGCAAACAGGTTGTGGCCCGCTATATGGACAGTGGCTTCGGCTTTCTGGCGGAGTTTTTCTACACTTAGAATAACGTGCGTGTTGGTGACATTGTCAAAGTGACGCTCAAGGCGTTCAAACTTGGTGTTCACATAATCACGCATCGAGTCAGTGATGTCGATGTGATGTCCAGTGAGGTCGATTTGCATAATAGTGCTCCTCTGGTTTAGTGCTGATGCGAGATTACATCAGCCGTTTACGTTCATTGGAAGGCGGGATCGACATGGCTTCCCGGTACTTTGCGACCGTGCGTCGAGCCACGTTAATACCCTGTTGTTCAAGTAGCGAAGCGATCTTGTTATCACTTAATGGTTTTTTCGGTTCTTCTGCCGCGACAAGTTTTTTTATCAGGGCGCGGATTGCTGTCGAAGAGCATTCGCCGCCGCTGGCGGTACTGACATGGCTGGAAAAAAAGTATTTCAGCTCAAAGATGCCACGTGGTGTGTGCATATACTTGCGCGTGGTTACACGGGAAATTGTCGATTCATGCATCTCTACCGCCTCGGCGACATCATGCAGCACCAGCGCCTTCATGGCCTCTTCGCCATGCTCAAGAAAGCCTCGCTGATGTTCAACGATACAGGTCGCCACCTTGAGCAGGGTTTCATTACGGCTTTGCAGACTCTTTAATAACCAGCGTGCCTCCTGCAGGTTATCCTTCAGGAAATTGTTGTCCTCGCTGTTATCGGCGCGACGGATCATGCTGGCATAAAGGCTGTTGATACGCAGTTTGGGCGCGACATCCGGGTTTAGTTCAACCCGCCACACGCCCTTGTACTTGCGGACATAAACATCAGGAACGATGTATTCGGTGCGCTGGCTGGAAAGGTGACTGCCGGGGCGAGGGTTCAGCGAACGAATCAATGCGATGACCTGTTGCATGTCCGTTTCAGCCAGCTTCATGCGCCGCATCAGTTGCGTATAATCATGGGCGGCCAGCAGGTCGAGGTGTTCGGCGACAACGTGTATGGCCTGTTCGCGCCAGGGTGTTGCCGGGTCGAGCTGGCGTAACTGCATGAGCATGCATTCACCAAGGTTGCGGCTGGCGACACCCGGCGGGTCAAAGTTCTGTACCTGGCGCAAGACGGCCTCGACCTCATCGAGTTCGAGTTCGGGCAAGTCTTTCTGCAAACTTTCAAACAGGTCTTCGGTGCTGCTTTCCAGGTAACCGTCTTCGCCGACGGCGTCGATGATCGCGGTGGCGATAGTTGTATCGGTTTCCGAAAAGGGGGTCATGTTCATTTGCCAGCTCAGATGATCATGCAGGTCTTGTTCGTCATCACTGTTGATCTCGAATTCACGCTGGCTGAACTCGGCGTTGGCAGCGCCACTGGACTGGTAAGTACCGGTTTCGTAAATGTCATCCCAGGCGGTGTCGACGGGCAGGTCATCCGGTATATCGGTTTGCTGCATGGCCTTGTCGGTATCGGTGGTAGCGAGATTTTCCTGGGCAGAGGCTTTTTCCTTCTCGCCGTTGCTGTCGTTTTGCGGATTAGCGGGTCCCTCTTCGCTATCGCCTTCGGCGATCTCGAGCATCGGGTTGCTTTCGAGGGCCTCCTGGATCTCTGAACTCAGCTCCAGTGACGACAACTGCAACAGCCGAATGGCTTGCTGCAGCTGGGGAGTCATGGTCAGGTTCTGACCCAGACGAAGCTGGATGGACTGCTTCATGTATGGTTCGAGTCTTTCATTAGAGGCGATGTATTATCTACCTGACATTCTAGCGCAACATCTGTGCCAGTACAGGGGCTTTCGGGCCTAAAGTGTAAAATGTTGTCCCAGGTAGACTTCGCGCACCTGTTTATTGGCCAGCAGGTCTTCCGGTGCACCCTCGGCGATGATTTCGCCGGCGTTCATGATGTAGGCACGTTCACAGATCCCCAGGGTTTCGCGCACGTTATGGTCCGTAATCAAAACACCAATGCCAAGATCCCGTAAGTGTTTGATAATAGAGTTTATATCGACGACAGAGAGCGGGTCTACGCCGGCAAAGGGTTCATCAAGGAGGATAAAGTGCGGGCGTGTGGCCAGGGCACGGGCAATCTCGACCCGGCGGCGTTCCCCCCCGGAGAGGCTCATGCCCAGGTTGTCGCGGATATGCGAGATATGCAGGTCGCGCAGGAGTTCCTCGGTCTCGATGTCGATTTGCTCGGTGGATAAATCCGGCATTGACTGCAGGATGGCGCGGATATTGTCTTCGACACTGAGTTTGCGGAAGACAGAGGCCTCCTGGGGCAGGTAACCGATACCGAGACGGGCACGACGGTGCATCGGCAAGCGACTGATGTCGGCATCGTCGAGAAAGATATGCCCGGTATCGGCTGCGATCAGGCCGACTACCATGTAAAAACTGGTTGTTTTGCCCGCGCCGTTCGGGCCGAGCAGGCCGACGACCTCGCCGCTCCTGATCTGCAGGGTGACATCGTTCACTACTTTCCGCGAACGGTAGCTCTTGAACAGGTTTTCGGCGCGCAGGCTACTCATTGCTTGCCGTCTTTCTTGCCCGGTTGCAGGGTCATTTGTACGCGACCCTTCTTGCCTTCGCCATCGTCAGTCTTGCCACCGCGTGCCTCGACCGTGTCACGTTTGGAATCATAGACAATATGCTCGCCGCGGAAGATATCCCCTCCCTGAATGACATTGCCCTGACGGCGGATGATAAGGACTTCCTTGAGCGCATCATAAAACAGTTCCCGGCCCTCGGCGACGACGTCATCGGGCTTGCCATCGGGGCGTTGCTGAAAATGCGCGAGGTTGCCGGTCGAGTGAATCTTGTCGAGGTCTTTTTGCTCATCACGATAGACCACCACCACGTCACCCTTGATGAGTATACTGCCGCGGGTCATAACCACGTTGCCGCGGAAGGTGCTGACACCTTTCTCATCATCGATGTCGACCCGGTCAGCCTCAATCTTCATGGGGTGATCCTTGTCGGTACTCAGGGCCAGGGCCTGCAGTGGCAGACACAGGCAAACCAGCAGGAAAACGAGATATTGTTTAATTTTCATAATGGGCCCGTACATCATCAAGCAGTTGTAATTGTCCCGTGCGCACATAGGCGCGCATGCCAACAGCAGTGGTTTTGCGGTTTTCACTTATCATAGTGACAGGTTGATCGGTTTCGGCAAAGTCTGTTTTCGGGTGAATGCGTAACCTGTCCGTGTACAGGGTAACAGGCCGGTTATTCGGGCCACTATGGCGTTCAATAATGACATTACCACTAAGCAGTACCAGCTCATTATCCGCGGCCACCCAGCCCCGTTCGGAGCGTACGATCCATGGTTTGCCGGCTTCACGATACAGGGTCATGACCGGCTCGTTGAGTTCAGTGCTGTCATCATCCGGGTAATGCAGCATCTTGTCGGAGACCAGTAACGAACTGGGCCGACCTTGATCGTCCATGGTGGTCATTTCAAAGTTCTCCATGTAATAGTCCGGTACATGGCGTGTTTTTGCCTGCTGCTCCGCGTCGGCAGTCGTCGCATCACGGCTGTCATTTTTCATCCAGATGCTGGCCCCGGCCAGCGATAACAGCACAAAGATGACAGCGAGCAGGCGCAGGTTCATTGCAAATAACTGTCCAGTGTCTCCTGCAAAACGCCCCGGGACTCCATGAGCATCTCACAGACATCGCGACCGGCGCCGCGGCCACCACAGCTTGGTGTTTGCCAGTGCGCATGCCTGACGACCAGCGGGTGTGCATCCTGCACGGCGATCGCCAGCCCCACTTTGCTCATCACAGGCAGGTCGACAACATCATCGCCGACATAGGCAACCTGCTCCGGCGTAAGTTGCAGTTTTTCCAGTAGTTTGCCAAAGGCGACGCGCTTGTCCTCCTGGCCCTGGTAGACATGCTCGATACCGAGGTTTTGCATGCGGTAGTCAACGACCTTTGATGTCCGGCCCGTGATGATGCCGACTGTAACGCCGGCTGCCTGCAGCATCTTCATACCGTGTCCGTCACGGGAGTTGAAGGCCTTGTATTCAAGACCATCGTCGCCGAGGAAGAGGCTGCCATCGGTGAGCACCCCATCGACATCAAAGATGACCAGTTTGATTGTCTTGGCGCGTTCGAGAATGTCTTTCATGGTTTTTTCCGTTGTCAGACGACGCCGGCGCGTAACATGTCGTGCATGTTGAGGGCGCCGACCAGGGTGTTGTTCTTGTTGACCACTAACAGGCCGTTGATTTTTTTCTCCTGCATGGTCAGCAGCGCCTCTTCGGCCAGGATGTCTTCCTGGACGCTGGTGAAGTCGGCGGTCATGCAATCGGTGATGCGTGTGTTGTGCACATCGACACCGTTATCGAGCACGCGACGCAGATCGCCATCGGTAAAAATACCGCACAGGTGATGTTCGTCGTCGACAATGGCAGTCATGCCGAGGCCCTTCCGGGTCATCTCTACCAGGGCATCGCGCAGGCCCACGCTGTCGGTTACCACCGGGATATCTTCTCCTGTATGCATGACATCATTGACGTGCAGTAACAGGCGTCGGCCGAGGCGGCCGGCCGGGTGCGAACGGGCAAAGTCCTGTTCGGTAAAGCCGCGCGCCTCAAGCAGGGCAATCGCGAGCGCGTCTCCCATAACCAGGGTGACGGTAGTACTTGAGGTAGGGGCGAGATTCAGCGGGCAGGCCTCGACCTCGACACTGATATCCAGGTAACTGTTGGCTGCCTTGCCAAGGCTTGAATGACGTTTGCCGCATAATGCAATCAGGGGCACGCCGAGGCGTTTTAACAAGGGTAACAGAGTGATGATTTCATCGGTCTCGCCGGAGTTGGAGGCGGCAATGACCACATCTTTGTTCGTGATCATGCCAAAATCACCGTGCGCGGCTTCGCCTGGATGTACGGAAAAGGCCGGTGTACCGGTGCTGGCCAGCGTCGCGGCAATCTTGTTACCGATATGGCCCGACTTGCCCATACCGATAACGATTATGCGACCTTCGCAGTCGAGCATGTAATGGCAGGCGCGGACAAAGTCATCGTCGAGTCGATCCCGAAGGGTTTCTACGGCGCGGGCCTCGGCTTCGATAACGGCCAGGCCCATTTTGCGCAGGGCATCATCACTCATAGGCAAAAATTAATCCGGGGCGGGTTCAGATTCAACGTCATCATTATCACTATATATAAAAGTATAACGCAAGCGGGCCGCTACTGTCAGCGACTCCCTCTCAGAGACTGCCAATGTACAGGTAGACCAGGTAGGCCAGGAAACTCGCCAGCAGGGCCACGCCCTTGAAACGGCTGATTACGCCATTGCGCCCAAACCCGTAAGACATGGCGAACAAGGCAATGGTGAAGGCAAACATCACCGCAAAATCCCGGCTCAGGGCCTCGACCGGTACCTGGAAGGGCATGATCAGGCCGGGTATGCCCATGACGCCGAGCAGATTGAACATGTTCGAACCGACCACATTACCCACGGCCATGTCATCTTCTTTTTTCAGGATACACATGATCGAAGCCGCCAGTTCCGGCAGGCTGGTGCCAATGGCAATCACGGTCAGGCCAATAATCAGATCGCTGATGCCCAGCCATTGCGCAATTTCGATGGCACCGTAGACCACCAGGCGGGAACCGAGTAGTAACAGCAGCAGGCCGATCAGCAACCAGATGCCGGCCTTCCACATCGGCATGTGCAGCGGGATTTCGCTGGCATATTCCTTCTGTAGCGGGTCAGAGCCACGGCTGCGCAGGGCGATTCGGGTGATCCAGTAGAGCATGAGGAACATGCCAGCGATCAGGGACACCCCATCCCACCACGACAGGTAACCGTCTACCAGTAACAGCAGGCTGAGCACCATGAAGATAAACAGCAGGGGGAACTCCCGGCGCAGGGTAGTGGAATGCACCGTGATTGGCACCACCAGCGCCGTGGTGCCGATGACCAGGCCGATATTGGCGATATTCGAGCCGATAGCGTTTCCGACCGAGATCTCCGGGCTGCCGTGCCAGGCGGCAAGGCCGGAAACAAGCATCTCCGGTGCTGAGGTTCCGAAACCGACCACGGTCAGACCGATGATCAGCGGGGGCACGCCAAGATTCCGCGCTGTCGCCGCGGCACCGATGACAAAGCGATCCGCGCCCCAGATGAGAATGGCGAAACCGACTGCAACAGCGAGAAAGTACAACAGCATGCTAATTGAGCCCTGTAAAAGGTATTAAATGAGGGCGCTATTGTCAGGGATTCGGCGCCCGAGGCCAAGCTGGATTTTATTTGTAGCCAACTGTATCCAACTTGAGGCTAAATGAGCTTTATTTCGCTGAATATCCATAAAATTCCAGATTTTTTGTTTGCGTGACAGAGGTAAAGTATGTGCCTGCAAACTAAAAAGGCTTTAACCGCAAAGGGCGCGAAGTTACGCAAAGAAAGTGTCAGAATTGATATGTTCGAAAGATATTAAATTTCACCTTTCTGTTTGAACCACCCAGGAATTATTTTCACAGAGGGACTTCATATAGCTACTTTGCGTAACTTCGCGTCCGTTGCGGTAGAAAAAACCATATCGAATCGAACACGGAAATAATGCTGGGTACGGTAATAAAAAGGCCCCGTCTCGGTGAGACGGGGCCTTTTAGTTAATGGCCTGGGTCTAGTCGAAGGATGGCTTCGGTGGATTGCCGTCGTAGACCAGGTTCTGGCGGCGCTGCAGGTAGGCATCGCGGGTGAACAGGTATTCATCCAGAGCGGCCTCCTGCAAGACCTTGCTGGCACTGAGCAGGCCGGCGCGCGTATCCACAACATTGAGCACGATCAGTCCGGTGCGGGTATCGTCCGGATTGATATCGTTCACTGGGTCAACATAGGCATCGCCAATCAGGCCGACTGTATCACGGATGTTGCTCGGCCCGAGTAGGGGCAATACCAGGTAGGGACCGGTGTTGACGCCCCAGTAGCCAAGGCTTTGACCGAGATCCTCGTTATGTTTTGGCAATTCCATGGCACTAGCGACATCAAAAAAGCCCAGCAGACCGATAGTGGTATTGAAGAAGACACGGGCAGTATCGTGAATGCCCTGTTCGAGTTTCAGTTGCAACAGGTCGTTAAAGATAATGACTACATCATTGAGATTGCTGAAGAAGTTACTGATGCCCTTGTTAACTGGGTCGGGCAGGACCGCATTATAGCCTTCGGCTGCGGGCTTCAGTATGGCCTTATCCACGGTCGTGTTGAAGCTGTACATTGCGCGGTTAAAAGACTCAAACGGGTCTTCCGGGTCAGTCGAGCCTTCAACAGTGGCACAGCCTTGCAGGACCAGGCTGAGCAGGAGAACGGAAAATAAAAGGCGTAAGCGAGTGAAAGTGTTCATTATTGTTTAGTTAGCTTCCATATAAAGTTGTTGCGTGAGGGCAACATGAACTTAAAATTATGTTCCGATCCCCCTTCTCATTAGACCGATCATGGCACTACGTTGTCATAAAATCAAGCGCTTAGCGCCCGGGTGGCCGGCTAATGATGTCACATGCCGGGCCCATAATTTGTAGTGTTTTTCTGACAAGTGCTATTATCAGCCGCCTACAGGTGTATCGGCCACGGGCATGTTAAATTGAGATGTTATTGTGCCTTGATGCGTATTGCGTCACAGCGCGAACAACGATATTCGGTGACCAGCTGGCCCTGTTTGACGTCAAAGCGGCGTGTGTTGACGATTTGCCATCTATGAAAACCGTTTTTGCACAGGGTCTTGCCCTTGTTTTTTTCCTGTGCCGTGGGTTTTTTGAATCGAACAATGTCGCCCATGCTGGCCCCGCTGAGAAGCATTTGCCTGTGATGGCTAAATAATGGATAGTCGCGGCCGGACTGTCAAAGTAATTTGGACTGCAAGGCATGGCTGAGAATAAAAACGGATTGGCGGAGCTGGTGGTGGGGGCATATGGCTGGCAGCATTCAGCATGGCAGGTGGCCTATTACCCGGATGACATGCCGGAAGAATGGCGACTGGCCTATTACGCCAATGAGTTTGGCTGTGTGGTCTTGCCGGCCGAACAGTGGCAAGCCGCCGATCAGGAAACCATCGAGCAGTGGTTGAGTGAAATGGCAGAAGACTTCCTGTTGTTTCTCGAGTTGCCCGCCCAGGCTGGTAACCTCAGTGCGCACATCAAGCTCTTTGCCGGGCGCTGCGCGGGGGCCATCCTGCAGGAAGGCGAGCCTGCCGACTGGTCGGCCGTACCGGATGGTATCCCGCTGTTATGCAGTGAGGAGAGCGGGCAGTTAAGGCGCTATCATCGTGTCGGCCAGACCGAAAGCGTATTGGCCTGGCTGGCGGCGCAGTCCGAAGAAAGAATTGAATTGCCGGTCTTGCGCGAACAGATCGAGACGGCATTAAAGGGTGTGACCGTGACCTCGCGACTGGCGTTTATTATTGGTAAACAGGCCCCGGCCATGGAAAATCTGCAGAATGCCCGGGTGGTCGCCGAGTTACTCGGTGCCTGAATTAAGGTAATGAAAGATATAAAATAGTTGACACATCGATAGCCGTTGTTGAAACTGCGTGCCGATCAGACAGAACATCAGGATAAACAAGCATCGAACAGGGATAATGACTAGCTCAACAGACGACATTCTCGTCCAGATCCGCAATCTGCATTTTTCGCGCGGCAAGAAAAAGATATTCGACGGTATCGATATCGACATTCACCGCGGCAAAGTGACGGCGATCATGGGCCCAAGCGGCACGGGTAAAACCACCCTGTTGCGCCTCATCGGCGGGCAGTTGCGCCCGGACGCCGGCAGCATCATCGTCGACGGACAGAGCGTGCCGCATCTGCGTCGTCGCCAGTTGTTTGAATTGCGCAAGCGCATGGGTATGTTATTCCAGAGCGGCGCCCTGTTAACCGATTTAAGCGTCTTCGATAATGTCGCCTTCCCGCTACGTGAGCACACTAAACTCAACGAGGCCATGATACGGGATCTGATCCTGATGAAGCTCGAAGCAGTGGGCCTGCGTAATGCGCGTGACCTGAAGCCGAGCGAACTCTCTGGTGGCATGGCGCGCCGTGTCGCGCTGGCCCGGGCCATTGCCCTTGACCCGATGATGATCATGTATGACGAACCTTTCACCGGCCAGGACCCCATTTCGATGGGCGCACTGGTGCAATTGATCCGCCTGCTCAATGATGCCCTGGGGTTGACCAGTGTTATCGTCTCGCACGATGTACAGGAAACCGCCACTATTGCTGATGATATTTATGTGATTTCCGAAGGCCGGGTTGTGGGACACGGTACCCCGGATGAACTCAATGCCACGGAGTCCGAGTGGGTACATCAGTTCATGCAAGGCCTGCCTGACGGCCCGGTGCCATTCCATTATCCGGGAACGCGCTATGCAGACGACCTGCTTGCCGGCGCCGGGCAGGGAGGAGAATCATAATGCTGGAACATCTGCAACGTCTGGGTCGCCAGGGCATAAGTTTTTTTCAGGGCATCGGTCACGCCAGTCTCTTTCTGCTGAACCTGCTTGTTAGCGTGCCCGCCGTGTTGGCGCGCTTTGGTCTGGTGGTGCAGCAGATTTTTTCAGTTGGCGTACTGTCCCTGTTGATTATTATCGTCTCGGGCTTGTTCGTCGGTATGGTGCTTGGTCTGCAGGGCTATAACACGCTGGTAGACTTCGGGGCCGAAGAATCCCTCGGTGTGGTGGTGTCGCTGTCGCTGGTACGTGAACTCGGACCGGTGATTTCAGCGCTGCTGTTCGCCGGCCGGGCAGGTTCGGCGTTGACGGCTGAAATCGGTTTGATGAAAAGCACTGAGCAACTTTCCGGGATGGAAATGATGGCGGTCGATCCGATGGAACGCGTTATTGCACCGCGTTTTCTGGCCGGCTTTATTTCCCTGCCGCTGTTGGCGGCCATCTTTAGTGCCGTCGGCGTGATGGGGGGTTTCTTTGTCGGCGTGGGCCTGCTCGGTGTGGATGACGGGGCTTTCTGGTCACAGATGCAGGCCAAGGTCAACCTGCAGGAAGATATTCTGAACGGTGTCATCAAAAGTATCGTCTTTGGTTTTGTCGTGACCTGGATCGCGGTATATGAAGGTTATGCTGCGGTGCCGACTTCAGAAGGCGTCGGTCGGGCGACGACGCGTACCGTGGTACATAGTTCGCTGGCGGTTCTTGGCCTGGACTTTGTCCTTACGGCACTTATGTTTAGTGATGTATAAAAAGGCGCTTCTGGTTAAAGTGATCAGACGGATGATGGCAAGGCGCATAGTCATGAAAAAAGCGGCGTTCACGGAGAACTGCGCATTTTCAATTGCTATGTCACATGCCAGCGCTGTCGCAGTGTTTTAATCAGTGGTTCCCGGGAAGAAACGAGCCTGAAAGGCGAGGTGTAAAATGCACAATTCAAAAGCATTGGAAATTATAGTCGGCCTGTTTGTGGTGCTGGGTCTGGCGGCGTTGTTTATGTTGGCAATGAAGGTCAGTAACCTGACAACTTTTGCGGGCGAAGACGGTTATGAGGTAACGGCACGTTTTGAAAACATAGGTGGCCTCAAGGTACGTTCACCGGTAACGGTTGCGGGGGTACGTGTCGGGCGGGTCTCGGCGATTGGTTTTGACAACAAGACTTTCGAGGCAGTGATTACGATGACTATCAGCAAAGATTACGATGTCCTGCCCACTGATACCTCGGCGAGTATCTTCACCTCGGGCCTGCTTGGCGAGCAATACGTCAGCCTTGAGCCGGGCGGCAGTGAGAAGTCTCTCAATCAAGGCAGCGAGATCCGTCTGACCCAGTCGGCCATTGTGCTGGAACAGGTCATTGGCCAGTTCCTGTATAGCCAGGCCGAGAGTGCCGGCGAGAGCAGGTAGGACGATGTCGCAGAGCAATGACATCAACCTGACGCGTCGCGAGGATGGCTGCTTTATCCTTGAGGGGGTGCTCGATTTCCAGAGCGTGCCAGGGATCTGGCAGCATGGCCTGGGTCTGTTTGCCGAGGCACAGAGCCTGGTGCTGGACCTGCAAGAGGTCAGCCGCAGTGACAGTGCCGGGCTGGCCCTACTGATCGAATGGATGCGTTTTGCCCGCAGCCACAACAAACCCATCAGTTTTATCAATATGCCGTCCCAGATGCTGGCCATTGCGCGTGTCAGCAGCCTCGACAATATTCTGCCGCTCGGCCGCGGCTGATTTCCTTATTCCCCCGTATTTTTAGCCTTCGCAGGCTTTTTTATATAGAATAGGCCGCCTTTAAGGCCCCTTTCAGGCAGGTGAGTTATGCAACCCGAAGCAATTAAGACATTGATTGAAGAAGGATTATCCGGCGTAGAAGCACGAGTAAGCGGTGATGGCAGCCATTTTGAGGCTATCGTGATCGGTGAGATCTTCGATGGCATGAGTCCATTGAACAAGCAGCGTACTGTGTATGGCACCCTCGGTGACCGGATTACCTCTGGCGAAATCCACGCCTTGAGCATCAAGGCATACACGCCGGCCGAATGGGAAAAGGCCAGCAAGATGCAGGTATCCTGAGCGGTAGCCCCGTCTTTCCCGGGGCAGGATGACAGGCCACCGCTAGAGGTGGCTTTCTTTTTGAAACGTTATGCAGGCACGAGAAGCACAAAAAATGGACAAGTTGATTATTACCGGCGGTACCCGACTCGATGGCAGTGTGCGTATTGCCGGGGCAAAGAATGCCGCCTTGCCGATTATTGCGGCTGCGCTGCTGGCAGATCAGCCAGTGATGATTCGCAACGTGCCACACCTGCACGATGTCACCACCACGCTCGAACTGCTTGGCCGTATGGGGGTGGACTTTGTTGTTGATGAAAAACTCAACATTGAGATCAATGCGCAGACGATAAAGAATTTCTACGTGCCCTATGAGCTGGTGAAGACCATGCGTTCTTCCATCCTGGTGCTGGGGCCCTTGCTGGCGCGCTTCGGCAAGGCCGAGGTTTCCCTGCCCGGTGGTTGTGCTATTGGCTCACGGCCGGTGGATCTGCACATCAAGGGTCTCGAGGCGATGGGTGCCGAGATCACTGTCGAGAACGGCTACATCAAGGCGAAGGCCAGCCGCCTCAAGGGTGCGCGCCTGGTCATGGATATCGTCACTGTAACCGGTACCGAAAATCTGATGATGGCGGCAACCCTGGCCGATGGCACCACCGTGATCGAAAACGCCGCACGCGAACCGGAAGTACTCGACCTGGCGCAGTGCCTGAACAGCATGGGTGCCAAGATCAGTGGTGCCGGTAGTGACACCATTACCATCGAGGGTGTCGAGAAATTACACGGCACGACCTATGACGTGTTGCCCGACCGCATCGAAACCGGTACCTACCTGGTCGCCGCTGCAATCACGGGTGGCCGTATCATGGTCAAGGATACCCGCCCGAATATTCTTGATGCGGTAATCGCCAAGTTGCGCGAGGCCGGGGCAAAGATCGAGATCGGTGAAGACTGGATTAGCCTGGATATGGAAGGCCGGCGGCCAAAGGCAGTCTCTATTCATACGGCGCCATACCCGGCCTTTCCAACCGATATGCAGGCCCAGTTCACGGCCCTGAATATCGTTGCCGAGGGTGCCGGCACCATTACCGAGACCGTGTTTGAAAACCGTTTCATGCACGTTTCCGAGATGCAACGCATGGGTGCCGAGATCCGTCTCGAGGGTAACACCGCGTTCAGTAATGGTAAGGAAAAGCTCACCGGTGCCCCGGTAATGGCTACCGACCTGCGCGCCTCGGCCAGCCTGGTGCTGGCCGGCCTGGTTGCCGAAGGCGACACGATTGTGGATCGAATTTATCACATCGACCGTGGCTACGATTGTATTGAAGAGAAACTGGCGGGGCTTGGCGCAACCATTCGCCGCATACCGGATTAAGCAGGATTGTAAAGATGAGTAATGACACGATCAGCATTGCCGTATCCAAGGGGCGTATCTATAAAGAGGCACTGCCACTGCTGGCGCATGCAGGTATCGTGCCGGTCGACGACCCGGAGACCTCGCGCAAGCTAATCCTTGATACCAACCAGCCTGACGTGAAGCTGGTGATCATTCGTGCCTCTGATGTGCCGACCTTTGTCGAGTATGGTGCCGCCGATATGGGCATTACCGGCAAGGATGTCTTGCTTGAGTACGGTGGCAGTGAGCTCTACGAACCACTGGACCTGAAGATTGCCGGCTGCAAGATGATGGTCGCCGGCCCGACTACACCGGCAGCGAAACACCCGGGGCGCACGCGTATCGCCAGCAAGTATATCAATATCGCCAAACAGTTTTACGCCGGCAAGGGTCAGCAGGTTGAAATCATCAAGCTCTATGGTTCGATGGAGCTTGCCCCGCTGGTGGGTCTGGCTGACCTGATTGTCGACCTGGTCGATACCGGTAACACGCTCAAGGCCAATGGCCTTGAACCGCTGGAACACATCATGGATATCAGTTCCCGGTTGATCGTCAACAAGGCCTCAATGAAAATGAAGCACGCCCGCATCAAGGCCTTTATCGCGACCATGGCCGAAGCCGTGGCGACGAAGGAGGCCTGACGCATGCCCGCGATCACTCGCCTGGATAGCACGCAAGATGATTTCCGCGCGCGTCTCGATGCCTTGCTGGCCTGGGAGTCGGTTTCCGATGCCGCCGTGTTCAAGACGGTCAATGAAATACTGAATGCCGTGCGCACGCGCGGTGACGCGGCGGTGCTCGAATACACGAAGAAATTTGACCGCCTCGATGTCGCCGTGATGAGTGAGCTGGAAATGTCGGCCGAGCGCCTGCAACAGGCGCTGGCGAGCATCCCTGCCGAACAACGTAGCGCGCTCGAGACTGCCGCACAACGTGTGCGCCAATACCATGACAAGCAACGCATGGAATCATGGTCATATACCGAGGCCGACGGTACCTTGCTTGGACAGCAGGTGACTGCGCTGGACCGTGCCGGCCTCTATGTGCCCGGTGGCAAGGCTGCCTATCCCTCTTCGGTGCTGATGAACGCCATTCCGGCCAAGGTCGCCGGCGTGAGAGAGCTGATCATGGTTGTGCCGACCCCGGATGGCACGATCAACGAACTCGTGCTGGCCGCGGCCGCCATCGCCGGTGTAGACCGGGTCTTCACCGTCGGTGGCGCACAGGCGGTGGCCGCGCTTGCCTATGGCACACAAACCATTCCCCAGGTAGACAAGATCGTCGGTCCTGGAAATATCTATGTCGCCACCGCCAAGCGCATGGTCTTTGGCACGGTCGGTATCGACATGATTGCCGGGCCTTCCGAGATCCTCGTTATCTGTGACGGCGAGACTGACCCGGACTGGATCGCCATGGACCTGTTCTCGCAGGCTGAGCACGACGAAGACGCACAATCTATTCTGTTGTGCCCGGATGCGGACTATCTCGACAAGGTTGCCGCGAGCATGGACAAGCTCATGGCGGAAATGCCTCGCGCCGAAATGATCACGACCGCCCTGAAAGACCGGGGTGCACTGATCAAGGTCAAAGACCTTGACGAGGCAGTGGAGATCGCCAATATCATTGCGCCCGAACACCTGGAGTTATCGGTGGCCGAGCCGGAGGCGATGAGCAAGAAGATCCGCAATGCCGGTGCCATCTTCATGGGCCGCTACACTGCCGAGGCGCTTGGTGATTACTGCGCCGGGCCGAACCATGTGCTGCCGACCTCGCGCACCGCGCGTTTCAGTTCGCCACTGGGCGTATATGACTTCCAGAAGCGATCCAGTTTGATCATGTGCTCGGCGGCAGGCAGTTCCGAACTCAGCAAGGTGGCCTCGACGCTGGCCCGCGGCGAAGGCCTGACCGCGCATGCCCGCTCGGCTGAATACCGAATTAAAAAATAATTGGACAGGATATACAGAATAAAAAAGATTAAAAAACATCTTTTTAAAAGGCAAAAGCCCAACGCAGAGGCGCGAAGACGCAGAGAACGCAAAGAGTTTTATTGATTTATTTCTACGTTAGCTTTTGAATTATGACGGATACAACGAGCATTTTAGAAAAATAACGACATAATGCAGAGGAACTGAAGAACCAGAGTATTTTAGTTCATTGTTCTCTGCGACCTTTGCGTCTTCGCGCCTCTGCGTTGGGCTTTTAAACTATGGCTGATACAAAAGAACTTATAGAAAAACTCGTTCGTGAGGAAGTGCGTGCCCTGTCGGCCTATCACGTGCCGGCCGCGAGCGGCTACATAAAACTGGATGCCATGGAAAACCCTTATCAGTTTCCCGCTGAACTCATTGATGAATGGCTGCAGGTCTTACGCGAGGTCGAGCTGAATCGCTACCCGGACCCGGGGGCAATCTCGCTGAAGGCCGAATTGCGCAAGGCGATGCATATACCGGTCGGCATGGAGGTGCTGCTCGGGAATGGTTCGGACGAGATTATCCAGATGATTATGATGGCGCTGGCCCGGCCCGGGGCCACAATGCTCGCGCCCGAGCCGGGCTTTGTCATGTATCGCATGATCGCGCTGTTCTGCAATATGGAATATGTCGGCGTGCCGTTGAATACCGACTTCAGTCTCGATATGCCCGCCATGCGGGCGGCGATAGAGCAGCAGCCAGCAGTGACCTTCCTGGCCTGGCCGAACAACCCGACCGGCAACCTGTTCGCCGAGACGGATGTGCTTGAGATTATCGAGCGCGCCCCGGGTCTTGTCGTCCTCGACGAGGCCTATACCAGTTTTGCCGGCAAGAGCTTCATGAACCGACTGGGCGAATATGCCAACCTCGTCGTCATGCGCACGGTCTCCAAGTCCGGTCTTGCCGGTCTGCGTCTTGGTTACCTGGCCGGTCCGGCGGCCTGGCTGAACGAGTTCGACAAGGTACGCCTGCCATACAATATCAATGTCCTGACCCAGGCCAGTGCCGGGTTTGCGCTTCAACATGCCGAGATACTCGATGAACAAGCTGCCCGTTTGTGTGGTGCGCGCGAGGAACTGTTTGCCGCCCTCAAGGCACTGGACGGCGTAACGCCTTACGAAAGCGCGGCCAATTTCATTCTGTTCCGTGTCCCGGCTGGCCAGGCGACATCGGTTTTCGAGTCCCTGAAGGCGCAAAACGTGCTGATCAAGAACATGCATCCGACCGGCGGTATGCTGGAAAATTGTCTCCGGGTTACGGTCAGCACACCGGAGGAAAATGCTGCCTTCCTCGACGCGCTAGGGCAGAGCCTCGACTGAGTGTCCGTTGCGCCACTCCACCGATGGATGTTAACGCGAGGCTTCCTGAAACGGCGTTTTATCGGAAAGCCATTTTTATCCATCCTGTTCAAGCCTTGTCCCGGGATACCTGGCGGCCACCAGGGAGTCGATTTTTTGACTTTATCCTGATACTGTATTTCCCGTCATGTTGCATGCCGCTGGCGCACTCGAATGCCATTTATATTAAAAGATAAAAAGCCAAGCTGGAGAGAATACCCATGTCGAATGAAGGCTACCACGAACCCATTGATGAACTAACGGATGAAACCCGGGATATGCACCGGGCCATAACATCCCTGATGGAAGAGCTGGAGGCAGTGGACTGGTATAACCAGCGAGTTGATGCGTGTAAAGATGAAGAACTCAGGGCCATACTCGTGCATAATCGTGATGAAGAAAAAGAGCACGCCGCAATGGTCCTGGAATGGATAAGAAGAAAAGACCCGAAAATGGATGAAGAATTAAAGGATTATCTCTTTACCGAAAAGCCGATTGCACATAAATAGTTATACCCCGCAAGATGGGCGCTATCGTCGATAATCATATTGGAAAGAACCCTTCTGCAAGAGCGGCAGGTATGGCACTGATATTAAATGGCGGTATTGATTTTTTTGTCCGGCTTCCATCACGCATTGAATATTATCACGGCAGTGGTGATTGCCTTGATAGCAAGACATAATAGCGCCATGTATAATACTGTCTCCGCCCGTTCCGAACTTTAGCCATCGCGAGAAATGAATAGCCATGCTTACCGCAAATGAAGCCCTGAAAAAATTAAAAGAAGGCAATGAGAGATTTATGTCGGGGGTACGTAGTATTGATGCCCTTATGAAACAAATGCAAAGAGCCGATTTTGTCGAAGGACAGGCGCCGTTCGCCATCATTCTTGGCTGCTCCGACTCTCGCGTGCCGGCGGAAATTGTCTTTGATCAGGGGCTGGGGGATCTGTTTGTTATTCGTGTTGCCGGCAATATCGTGGCGCCATCCCAGATCGGCAGTGTCGAATTTGCAGTAGAACAATTTGGCACACCCCTGGTGGTTGTACTGGGTCATTCCATGTGTGGTGCGGTTATGGCGACGATCGATGATCTGGAGCACCCATCGCATGAAAAATCCTCCAATGTATTGTCGATTGTCGACAGGATACGGCCATCAGTAGAGCCGTTATTCGATACGGAGCTACGCAATAACCCCGAGCAGCTATTAAAATCTTCCATTCGAGCCAATATCCTTGCTGCTACGAATCACCTGAGACATGGTTCACAAATGCTTGAACAGTTAATGCTGAAAGGTGAGCTGAGTATTGTTGCCGCCGAATATTCACTCGAATCCGGCAAGGTGGAATTCTTCGCCTGAAATCAGACGAATAGTTAGTCAGTTCAAGGTGAGACGCCAGGGGACTGATAACCATTCGTGACATTTTATAAATCTAATCTCACCGGGCAGGAATCATGCCTGTCTACAGCTGCTCGTAAACATATCAACCGGTAATAAAAGGCCGCCAACGGGATTTTCCGGTTGCCCGGCCCTTTATTGAGTTACCCATTCGTTAGCTTGTCTGCGCCGTGCAATACGGGTTTTACGTATTACCGGAAAAAATAGTAATGCTAATGTTGGCACGTTTCAGTTTATTCCTTTATGAATTTATCCATGTGCGGAGAGCAGCGACAGTTGTCGTTAGCTGGTATAACCGCCCTCATCTCAAGGAGTCAGTTACGATGAACAAACCGTTACTTATTGCAGTCTTTATGGCGACCCTGTTTTTCTTTACCGGCCAGGCAGCAGCTCAGGATCAAATTTATGGTAGCCAGATGATGACAGAACAAGAACGAATGGAATATCGGGAGAGGTTTCGTGATGCAGCGTCAGCCGAGGAACGTGAAAAAATCCGTAATGAACATCATAAGCAAATGCAGGAAAGAGCAAAAGAGAGGGGAGTCTCACTTCCTGATGAGCCTCCGGCACGCGGTGGTGGTATGGGACCCGGAGGTGGTATGGGGCCACAAGACGGGATGGGCCCCGGAGGTGGTATGGGGCCACAAGACGGGATGGGCCCCGGAGGTGGCATGGGACCACAAGACGGTATGGGTCCTGGCGGGGGTAAGGGACGCGGTAATTAAACCGGTCATCCATACCGGTCGCATTCAGGTAGACAAATAAATGCAGGACAGGCTCCCTGGTAAGAATACCAGGTGTGTCCTGCCCTTTATTTTGCCCGCCGTTACGGATACACATCCTGGCGGTATCCGCAAAGCATGCGGCCTTTTCCCGAATACGTGTTGTTAACGATGTCATGATGAATTAGTGTTCAAGTAACAATAAGGATTTCATCAATCACGTATCAGGACGAGGGTGGTTATGCCAAAAGCGCAGCACTTCATGACAGTGGATGGAAACCAGGCCGCCGCGCGTATCGCGCACCTTGGTCATGAGGTGATTGCCATCTACCCGATTACCCCGGCCTCGCCAATGGGGGAGTGGGCTGATGAATGGTCGTCGCGCCTGCAGCCGAACCTTTGGGGTACGGTTCCGGATATTATCGAGATGCAGAGTGAGGCAGGTGCGGCCGCGGCAGTCCACGGCGCCTTGCAGGCGGGCGCGCTGACCACTACCTTCACGGCCTCGCAGGGCCTGCTGTTGATGATCCCGAATATGTTCAAGATCGCGGGTGAATTAACGCCGACGGTCTTTCATGTGGCGGCGCGCTCGGTCGCCGCGCAGGCCTTGTCAATCTTCGGCGATCATAGCGATGTCATGGCGACACGTACCACCGGCTTTGCCTTTCTCGTCTCCAACTCACCACAGGAAGTGCAAGACCTGGCCTTGATTGCACAGGCCGCATCACTGGAGTCGCGCATTCCCATTGTGCACTTCTTCGACGGCTTCAGGACCTCGCATGAGATCACCAGGATCGAGGCCATAGACGAGGATGTGGCACGACAGCTGCTACATCACGAGCGTATCCTCGAACACCGGCGGCGTGCGCTATCACCCGAACACCCCGTGCTGAGGGGCAGTTCGCAGAACCCCGATGTGTTTTTCCAGGCACGTGAATCGGTCAATCCTTATTACCAGGCCATGCCGGCCAAAGTCCAGCAGGTCATGGACCAGTTTGCAGACCTGACCGGACGCCAATACCGGCTGTTTGAGTATCACGGCGATGACGCGGCGGAACGGGTACTGGTTCTCATGGGCTCCGGCGCTGAGACAGTGCAGGAGACGGTGGACTATCTATGCGCCCAGGACGAGCGGGTGGGGCTGGTGAAGGTCCGGTTGTTCCGGCCCTTTGATGCAGCAGCGTTGCTCGCGGCCTTGCCGGCGAGTGTAAAAAGTCTGGCCGTGCTGGATCGTACCAAGGAGCCCGGTGCCGACGGGGAACCGCTCTATAAGGACGTGCTAACGGCCCTGGCACAGGATTATGCTGGCGGTAAGTGTTCATTCAGTGGCTTCCCGCGTGTCATTGGCGGACGTTATGGCCTCTCCTCCAAGGAGTTTACCCCGGGGATGGTCAAGGCGGTTTTTGACGAACTGGCCAAAGCGGAGCCGAAGAATCAATTTACGATCGGTATCCGGGATGATGTCACTCACAGTAGCCTGGACTGGCAGCAGGACTTCCGTACCGATGCACATAAGGACAGCTTTCAGGCGGTATTTTATGGCCTCGGCAGTGACGGGACGGTGAGCGCGAACAAGAACAGCATCAAGATCATCGGCGAGCACACCACTAAGCATGTGCAGGGCTATTTTGTCTATGACTCGAAAAAATCAGGTGCCGTCACCGTTTCCCACCTACGCTTCGGTGACAAACCGATTCATTCGACGTACTTAATCGCCGATGGCGAGGCCAATTTTGTCGCCTGTCATCAACCGGTGTTTCTCGAGCGTTATCCCATGCTGGACAAGGCCACCGACGGCGCCGTGTTTTTGCTAAACACACCCTCGCCGCCAGAGCAGGTCTGGCAGACGCTACCGCAAAGCATGCAAAGGCAGATTCTCGATAAGCAGATCAAGTTCTACTGTATCGATGCCTACCGGGTCGCTGAGCTGACCGGCATGGGCAAGCGCATTAATACCATAATGCAAACCTGTTTCTTCTCGATTTCCGGCATCCTCCCTGAAGCGGAAGCGATCCAGTCGATCAAGCAGGCGGTGGAGAACACCTATGGCCGCAAGGGCAAGCGACTCGTCGATATCAATTTCCGTGCAATCGACGCAAGCCTCGAGAATCTACACGAGGTGGCCATCCCTGCCACCGCAGATAGTCCCCTGGAGATAGTCGACAAGGTAGCGGCCACGGCACCGGCATTCGTCAGGGAGGTGACCGCTGAGATTATTGCCGGTCGTGGTGATCAAATCCCGGTAAGCCGGTTCCCGGCCGATGGCAGTTATCCGACCGGCACCGCGGCGTATGAAAAACGCAACCTGGCGCTGGAGATCCCTGAACTCGACCCGGCGCTGTGTACACAATGCGGGAAGTGCCCGCTGGTTTGCCCGCATGGTGTCATCCGCAGCAAGGTCTTTGATGAAGGCCTGGCAGCCGCTGCACCGGAGACGTTCAAGTCCATGCCGATCAAGGGCCGTGACTACCCGCAGAACCTGCGCATGACTTACCAGGTGGCACCGGAGGACTGCACCGGCTGCGGTCTGTGCGCCGATATCTGCCCGATCCATGACAAGAGCAATGTCAGCCACAAGGCCCTGAACATGGTGCCTTATAACAAGGCCTTGCGAGAGCAGGAGAGTCAGAACTGGGCGTTTTTCCTGTCCCTGCCTGAGTATGACCGTGCCGTCGTCAAGACGGATACGATTAAAGGCGCCATGCTGTTACAGCCGCTGTTTGAATTTTCCGGTGCCTGCGAAGGCTGCGGGGAAACACCGTATATCAAACTGGCCAGCCAGTTATTTGGTGACCGCATGCTGGTGGCCAATGCGACCGGCTGTTCGTCTATTTATGGTGGTAACCTGCCGACCACCCCCTGGGCAAAAAACCTGCAAGGGCGAGGGCCAGCATGGTCGAATTCCCTGTTTGAAGATAATGCCGAATTTGGTCTGGGTATGCGTATGGCCGTAGACAGGCAGCAACAATATGCGCGGGAGCTGCTGGACCGTCTGCGCAGGGAACTGGATAGCGGGCTGGTTGACGGCATACTGAACGCATCGGAAACGAACGAGGAAGAGATACAACAACAACGGCAGCGTGTTCAAACACTGCGCGGGCAATTAGCGGCACTCGAGCCGCCGGCGGCGCGTGAGCTGGAGAGCGTGGCGGAGAACCTGTGTCGCAAGAGCGTCTGGATCATCGGCGGCGATGGCTGGGCCTACGACATTGGCTATGGCGGGCTTGATCATGTGCTGGCTGCGGGACGCGATGTGAATATCCTGGTGCTGGATACCGAGGTGTATTCGAATACCGGCGGACAGACGTCGAAGGCCACGCCCCGAGGCGCCGTCGCCAAGTTCTCTGCAAGCGGCAAGTCGACGCCGAAAAAAGATCTGGCCTTGCTGGCAATGGATTACGAACATGTCTATGTGGCGCATGTTGCCTATGGGGCCAAGGATATCCAGACGATTCACGCCTTTAATGAGGCCGAGGCCTATCCCGGGCCGTCGCTTATTATCGCCTATTCTCCCTGCATCGCCCACGGCATAGATTTGAAAAACAATCATCATCAGCAGCAACTGGCGGTTGATAGCGGGCACTGGCCGTTGTTTCGCTATAACCCCGGGCGGGCAAGGCAGGGAAAGAATCCCTTGCACCTGGATAGCAAGGCGCCTTCGATTCCATACCGTCAATTTATCGAAACAGAGGCGCGTTTCAGCATGTTATGGCGAAGCCATCCCGAGAGAGCCGAACAATTGCTCGAAGAGGCACAGCAAGACGTCTTGCATCGATATCATTACTACGAGCAGCTGGCCGGCCTGCCATGGGATGAAGAAGGCTCGCTGCGACCACCGCACCGCAAGCTGGCCTCGGCCATAAAGGCAGCAGAGACAGGGAAACGTGAACATGATTGATTTATCGACAGACTACCTGGGCCTGAAACTCACCAACCCGCTAGTGCCTTCTTCCTCACCACTGACAGGTAACCTGGAAGATGCCAAACGTCTCGAAGATGCCGGTGCCAGCGCCCTGGTGCTGCCGTCATTGTTCGAAGAAGAGGTTAAGCGGGAACAACAACAGCTTGAAGATTATGTGCTTTCGCAGGCATTAGGCCACAATGAGGCCGAGTCATACCGACCAGTGCCTGATGATTATACCAGCGAGCTGGACGCTCACCTCGCTCACCTCCAGCGTCTGAAGGCCGCGCTGGATATCCCCGTGATCGCCAGCCTGAACGGCAGTTCGAGCAGCGGCTGGCTGGAGTACGGCAAGGAATTGCAACAGGCAGGTGCCGATGCACTTGAACTCAATATCTATTACGTTGCCGCTGACCCGCGACAAAGCGGTGAAGAGGTGGAAAATCATTACCTGCGATTGCTGACCGACTTGCGTGCCCGGATCAGTATCCCGGTGACCATGAAGTTGTCCTCACAGTTTTCGTCTGTGGCGCATATGGTGACCAGGCTGCAGCAGGCCGGTGCGAATGGTGCGGTCTTGTTTAACCGCTTTTACCAGCCGGATATTGACCTGGAGACACTCTCGATCAGGCCGCATATCGAATTATCCAGCCCGGTCGAGGCATTGTTGCGAATTCGCTGGATTGCGTTACTCAGAGGCCGCGTTGATCTTTCGCTCGCCGCCACCGGTGGTTTTCATAATCTCGATGCGATCCTGAAGGCCCTGCTGGCCGGTGCCGATGCGGTCTATCTTTGCAGTATCTTGCTGGAAAAAGGGCCGGCTTTTTATGCCGAACTGTTGCAGCAACTCGAGCGCTGGCTGGAAGAACGAGAATATGAATCGGTGGCACAAATGCAAGGCAGCGTGTGCCAGGCGTGTGCCCTTGAACCGGCGGCATTTGAACACAGTAATTATTATGATGTGATTAAAAGCTATCCATTAAAAGGCGTTTGATTTACGGGTCTTTTTTTCCTGACAAAGTTACTAATGGTGGCTTGTGATGCTATATCTGCGACTGCGGTCGCTCTGCAACTTTCGCGCTTAACTCGAGTTCTTTGCCGTCACGTAAGATGCGTAACACCAGGGTCTCTCCCGGCTTATGTGCAGCGATGGTATTGAGCAGGGTAAAGGAACTGTCTATATGGGCATCGTTAATGTGGGTAAGAATATCACCAGGGCGCAGGCCGGCCTCTTCGGCAGGGCCACGGCGCAATACGCCGGCGATCACAACGCCCGCACCTGCCTCCAGGTTGAAAGACTCCGCCAGCTCCGGGCCCAGGTTCTGGGCCTCGACGCCCAGCCAGCCCCGTACTACGTGGCCGTTTTCGATGATCTGCTCCATGACATCCCTGGCCAGTGCGGCCGGAATGGCAAAGCCGATGCCCTGGGAACCACCGGTTTTGCTGAAGATCGCAGTGTTGATCCCCACCAGTTGGCCGTGAGCATTGATTAAGGCACCACCGGAGTTACCCGGGTTGATTGCCGCATCGGTCTGGATAAAGTTTTCAAAGGTATTGATGCCGAGCTGGCTGCGTCCGGTGGCACTGACGATACCAAGGGTAACAGTCTGGCCGACACCGAATGGATTGCCGATGGCCAGTACGACATCACCGACACGCAGGGCGTCGGATTTGCCGAGTGTGATCGCCGGTAACCTGATGTAGTTAATCTTGAGCACCGCCAGGTCGGTTTCCGGATCGGTGCCAATGACCGTGGCCAGTGGGGTATTGCCATTGGCCAGTGCCACGCGGACCTCATCGGCGCCCTGAATAACATGGTTGTTGGTGAGGATGTAGCCATTCGGGCTCATGATCACCCCTGAACCGAGACTGGTCTCGAGTCGTTGGCGCGGAGCGGGTAGCTGGTCACCAAAGAAACGCCGGAAGAACGGATCATCGAGCAGGGGGCTGCGTTGTTCGGTGACCAGTTTGGCGGTGTAGATATTGACGACGGCAGCGGCACTGCGCTCGACAGCGTCGGCATAGGAGACCGGTCCCCTGTTGCGTGCTTCGTCGGCCAGCGCCGGAGCGGGGGCCTGTTCGGTGATTTCAACCACCGGGGCGGGGCCTTGCAGCAATTCCGGCTTGAAGATCAGGACAAAAATCAATGCCGCCAATACAGCAGTGAGCAGCTGAAAGAAGAACAGCAGACTTTTTCCCATATTCATATTACCTCACTCCCTAATTGCGTTACTCTATCACCACTGGCCTTACCGCGTCAGCAGGCGGTTGCCGCGTATCATTCATAGATGCTAAAGACATTCACAAAATACAAAAGCCCATGGCCGACAGACAAAATATCATAGATCACCTCGACGACCTGCTGCGTGTAGGGCAGTTCACAGATTACTGTCCGAATGGGCTGCAAGTCGAGGGGCGAAACAGCATTGGCCATATCGTATCAGGAGTGACAGCCAGCCAGTCCCTCATCGAGGCAGCTATCGAGCAACAGGCCGATGCCCTGCTTGTGCACCACGGTTATTTCTGGAAGGGTGAATCCCCCTGTATTACCGGTCTGAAGCGTGAACGCATTGCACGCCTGCTGGAAAACAACATTAACCTGCTGGCCTATCACCTGCCACTTGATGCCCACCCGGAACTGGGGAATAACGCCCAACTGGCAAAAAAGCTGGGCCTGCAGGTCGAAGGCACGGCCGGAGACACAGGTCTCATCTGGTACGGTAAGCTGGCGGCGCCTTGCTCTGCCGCCGAACTGGCTGCCCGCATCGATACAGCCCTGGCTCGCACGCCTTTATATATAGAAGGTAAC
Organism: Sulfuriflexus sp.; assembly: GCF_032250955.1. Classification (NCBI taxonomy): domain Bacteria; kingdom Pseudomonadati; phylum Pseudomonadota; class Gammaproteobacteria; order Chromatiales; family Granulosicoccaceae; genus Sulfuriflexus; species Sulfuriflexus sp. The sequence goes on from NZ_JAVVES010000010.1 coordinate 31,698, forward strand.
GAAGGGCCAATCAGCCGGGTGGCCTGGTGCACGGGGGCGGCGCAGGGCTATATCGAGCAGGCTGCCGCACTGGGTGTGCAGGCCTTTATTTCCGGCGAGATATCCGAACCAACCGTGCATGTGGCGCGGGAACTCGGGATAAATTATTTCTCGGCAGGTCACCATGCCACCGAACGCTACGGGGTGCAGGCGCTCGGCGAACACCTTAGCGAAGTCTTCGGAATTCGCCATACCTTTGTCGATATCGACAATCCGGTGTAAATCCGCACTTTTCGACTACCCGACTTTCCTTATAAGGTATTGTAATGGCTGATAAAAACAAGCTTCTGCTTGACGGCTTGCAGCGCATCGGCGAGAATAGCCGCTTATTTTTGGGCGGCAATTTACAATATTCTAACTTTATGATGGATATTGTCAGTTCCCGGACGAGTTGGTGAGACGTGGCGATGCTAAAAAGTGTGGTCACACAGGAGACGAACATGAGTACAGATGGCGTCGATAAGAGCAAACGCCGCTTCCTGACCGCCGCAACGACTGTTGTGGGTGGTGTTGGAGTAGCCTTTGTTGCCGTTCCCTTTCTGAAATCCTGGAATCCCAGTGCCAAGGCCAGGGCCGCCGGTGCACCGGTAGAAGTGGATATCGGAAAGTTGCAACCTGGTCAGCAGATGACCGTATTATGGCGTAAAAAGCCGGTCTGGATCGTGCGTCGCACGGAAGAAAGCCTGGCTACCCTGGCTGAAGAGTCAGGACATCTGGCCGATCCGGATTCCAGTGTGCCTCAGCAGCCAGAATACATTGAAGGCTACGCCCGCGCGATCAAGCCTGAATACTTTGTTGCCGTGGGTATCTGTACGCACCTGGGCTGTTCACCGACATACCGACCTGAACTGGGTCCGGATGACCTCGGTGCCGACTGGAAAGGTGGTTTCTTCTGCCCCTGCCATGGTTCGAAATTTGATTTGTCCGGCCGCGTCTACGCGGGTGTCCCGGCGCCGACCAACCTGGAAATTCCGCCCTACAAGTACTTGTCTGATACACGCCTGATCATTGGCGTTGATAAGGGAGCCGCCTAATGAGCATGCTGGAAAAGACTCTCGGTTGGGTAGACGATCGCTTCCCGCTGACAAAAATGTGGAAAGAGCATCTTTCCGAATACTACGCACCAAAGAATTTCAACTTCTGGTATTTCTTTGGTTCACTCGCACTGATGGTACTGGTCATGCAGATACTGACCGGCATCTGGCTGACCATGAGCTACAAGCCTGATGAAGCCATGGCCTTCGCCTCGGTCGAATTCATTATGCGTGACGTTGAATGGGGCTGGCTGATCCGCTACCTGCATTCAACCGGTGCCTCGGCATTCTTTATCGTCGTCTACCTGCATATGTTCCGCGGCCTGATGTACGGTTCCTACAAGAAGCCACGCGAACTTATCTGGATCTTCGGTATGTTTATCTATGTCGCACTGATGGCAGAGGCCTTTATGGGCTACCTGCTGCCATGGGGCCAGATGTCTTACTGGGGGGCGCAGGTAATCGTGTCCCTGTTTGGTGCCGTGCCCTTTGTCGGTCCGGACCTGGCAACCTGGATTCGTGGTGACTTCGTTATCGGTGATGCTACCCTGAACCGTTTCTTTGCCTTCCACGTGATTGCCCTGCCTATCGTGTTGCTGGGCCTGGTTGTCGCGCACATCATTGCCCTGCACGAAGTCGGTTCCAACAACCCGGAAGGTGTTGAAATCAAGAAGAACAAGGGACCGGATGGTATTCCGCTTGATGGCATTCCATTCCACCCTTACTACACCGTGAAAGACATCGTTGGTGTGGTGGTGTTCCTGTTCTTCTTTGCCCTGGTCGTGTTCTTTATGCCGGAGCTGGGCGGCTGGTTCCTTGAGAAGGACAACTTCGTACCGGCTAACCCGCTGAAGACACCGCCGCATATTGTGCCGCTGTGGTACTTCACCCCGTTCTACGCCATCCTGCGTGCCGTGCCACCGATCGGTGTGTCCCAGTTCCCGGGTGTGGTCGCGATGGGGGCCGCCATTGTGGTGCTGTTCTTCCTGCCATGGCTGGATCGTAGCCCGGTCAAGTCGATACGCTACCGTGGTGCTATCTACAAGTTCGCCCTTGCCGTGTTCGTGGTGAGCTTTGTCTTCCTCGGTTGGTTAGGTACACAGCCTGCCGGCGGTATCTACCTGACGCTTTCGCAGATATTCAGTGTCCTGTACTTCGCATTCTTTATCCTGATGCCCTGGTACACCACGATCGACAAGACCAAGCCTGTACCGGAGAGGATTACCAAATGAAAAAGCTGATTCTTGCATTCATGATGCTGGCCCTGCCGGGTCTGGCTGCCGCCGCCGGTGCCGGCCCGCACCTCGACCAGGCTAATATCGACCTGACGGACAAGGCCTCGCTACAGCGTGGCGCGCGTCTGTTCGTCAACTACTGCCTGAACTGTCACTCGGCCAGCTTCATGCGTTACAAGCGCATGGGCGATGATCTGGGCATTCCCGACAAGCTGGTGGAAGAAAACCTGCTGTTTACCACTGACAAGGTCAGGGAGCCGATGAAGGTCGCCATGTCGGTCAAGGATGCCGGCAACTGGTTCGGTACCGCGCCGCCGGACCTGTCTGTCATGGCCCGTGCCAAAGGCTCCGGTAACGAAGGTGCGAACTGGTTGTATACCTACTTCCGTTCCTTCTATGTCGATGAGTCACGGCCGTTCGGTGTCAACAACACGGTATTCAAGGACGTCGGTATGCCGCACGTACTCTGGGAATTGCAGGGTATGCAGACACTGGTGAACGCCGAAGAACTGGCCAAGCATGCCAGTGCCAAACCCGAGTTTGCCCTCAACCAGCCCGGCAGCATGAGTGCCGGTGAGTATGACCAGGCCGCGCGCGACCTGACCAACTTCATGGTTTACATGGGTGAGCCGGCCCAGCTGGAACGCAAGAGCCTGGGTATCTGGGTGGCGCTGTTCCTGATCTTCTTCTTCTTTATTGCCTACGCACTGAAGAAGGAATACTGGAAGGATATTCATTGATTCATCTGCCCCGGTGCGGCGTTTATGCCGCATCGGGGCAAGGTGTTGAACTATCCCAGGACGGGATAAAACTACATTAATCTGGGAGTACACCCATTATGGCGTCAATAGCAAACCGACGCTCCGTGATGACGTTATATTCAAGCGCGACCTCGCCTTACAGTCATCGTGCACGAATCGTTCTCGCCGAGAAAAATATTACTTATGAGATTCAGGACGTCGAGGCGGGTGCCTGCCCGGAAGATCTTGCCGAACTGAACCCGTACAACACGGTGCCAACACTCGTTGATCGTGACCTGGTACTGTTCGATTCGCGCATTATCATGGAATATCTGGATGAGCGTTTCCCGCATCCGCCATTGATGCCGGTTGACCCGGTTTCGCGGGCGAATTCGAAGCTTTACATGTACCGAATCGATCGTGACATGTATAGCATTATCGATCAGTTCGAGGCCGGCTGCGAAAGCCGCACAGCCACTAAATTACGCAAGGAATTGCGTGACAGCCTGACCGTGATTGCACCGATCTTTGATTCAAAGCCGTTCTTCATGAGCGATGAATTTACCTTGATCGATTGTTACATGGCCCCGTTGTTATGGCGCTTACCGAAATACGGGATAGAACTGCCCGCCCAGGCTCGTGCCGTGAACACCTACGCCGAGCGCCTGTTCTCACGCGAGTCATTCCAGACCAGTCTCACTGAGGCGGAACGCGAGATGCGCGACTGACGCCAGTCGCGCTCTGGCATTACCCCTGTCAGGCACTCGAGGAAGACCTGTTATGAACTCCAGTCGCCCATATCTCATCCGCGCACTTTATGAGTGGATTGTCGATAATGATATGACCCCTTACCTTCTTGTCAATGCCATGGATGAGAATGTGCGGGTGCCTGAGCAGTTTATCGAGGACGGCAAGATTGTCCTTAATATCAGTCCGACTGCCACCCAGGGACTTGGCCTGGGCAACGAGCTAATCGAATTCAGTGCGCGCTTCTCCGGCGCGGAAATGACAGTCAGCGTGCCAAGCATGTCAGTGCTGGCGATTTATGCGCGTGAGAATGGCCAGGGCATGATGTTTGCCGAGGAAGAGGGCGGCAGTGATGAACCCAGTCCGACCAGTCCCGGCGACGGTACACCTGCAGACAAGAAGCCGACGCTGACGTTGGTCAAGTAAGCACCCGCCAGGCCCTATAACAGCGTACGTTGTCCGCGAATGGAAACCTCCACCGGTGCCAGGCCGAGCATGACCAGTGTGCCGTGCTGGCGTTGCGCGATGTCATCACTATATTCAAAGCGGTAGCTGCGTTCGAACACGATTCGCCCATCCGCATTCCGGCGTAACCTCAATTTATCCAGGACCACGGCCTCATCAAGCAGGACGACGGCATGTTGTTCACAGAGATGACCACACAGGCCAACCGCGAACTCGTGGGCACGACGACTGTCGAGCCAGAACCAGAGCAGGGCCGAGATAAGCAAGAGCAATAACAAACCATTCATGGGAGAGGCGGCGACCGGGACAGGGCTGAAAGATATGCCTATTATAAGCCGCAGGGGAGAAAAAACTATGCTCACTGCCAAATGCACCGATATTACAACGCTTAAGGTGGATGCCGTCGTGAATGCGGCAAATAACAGCCTGCTTGGCGGTGGTGGTGTAGACGGGGCGATCCATCAGGCCGCCGGGCCGGAGCTGTTGCGCTTTTGCCACCAGCTGAACGGTTGTGAGACGGGCGATGCGAAGATCACGCCGGGCTTTTATTTGCCGGCAAAGTGGGTCATCCATACCGTAGGTCCGGTCTGGCGCGGCGGCGGCGAGAACGAGCCGGCCTTGCTGGAAAGCTGCTACCGGCGCGCACTGGAACTGGCCCTGCAGTACGAGGTGAAAACCATCGCCTTTCCGTCAATCAGCACCGGTGTGTATGGCTATCCGAAGCAGGCCGCCGCGAGGATTGCGGTGACCGTGATGCGTGAATACGAAGCGCGCTTTGCACAGATCATTGCCTGTTGTTTCAGCGAAGCTGATCTGAAGATTTATCAGGCCCTGCTGGGTAAATAGGCGTTTGTCATTGCCGCGTCAGCACGCTGACAACGGCGGCGGTCAGCGTGGCGAGATCGTCGTCATTGATAACAAACGGCGGCATCAGGTAGACGAGCTTGCCGAATGGTCGCACCCAGACGCCGTTCTCTACAAAGGCTGCGGTAATGGCTTGCATATTAACGGGCTGCTTCATCTCGACGACGCCGATGGCGCCGAGGACGCGCACCTCGGCAACCTGGTCGAGTTTCCGACAGGGGGCAAGACCCTGTGCCAGGCCCGCTTCGATACGACGAATATTTTCCTGCCAGTCGGTGGCGAGTAATAACCGGATACTGGTCAACGCCGCGGTACAGGCCAGCGGGTTGGCCATAAAGGTCGGGCCGTGCATGAATACGCCGGGTTCACCGTCATCAATGGCCTGGCTGATATGCTCAGTGGTGAGCGTTGCCGCGAGGGTCATATAGCCGCCGGTCAGGGATTTGCCTATGCAAAGGATATCAGGCGTGACATCGGCATGTTCGCAGGCAAACAGCTTGCCGGTGCGGCCAAAGCCGGTGGCGATCTCATCGAGTATCAGCAGGACGCCATAGCGCTCACAGAGTTGGCGGGCGCGTTGCAGGTATTCGGCCGAGTAAAACCACATGCCACCGGCACCCTGCACGATCGGTTCCATGATCAGCGCCGCACATTCATCGGCATGGGCGCGCAGGGCCTCTTCCAATGGCGCAATATCCGCATCGCTACAGGTTGCCCCGAAACGGCAGCGTGGTTGTTCGACAAAAATCTGTAAAGGCAGGTTATCCTTGAACAGCGAGTGCATACCGGTAACCGGATCACAGACCGACATGGTCGCAAAGGTATCACCATGGTACGCCGAACGCAGGGCGATAAAGCGGTGTTTGCCGGGCCTGGCCTTTGCCTGCCAGTACTGCAGGGCCATCTTCATTGCCACCTCAACGGCGACCGAACCCGAGTCCGAGTAAAAGACGCTCTGCAATGCTGTCGGGGTGATGGCGAGTAACTGTTCCGTAAGCCTTATCGCGGGTTCATGGGTCAGGCCGCCAAACATGACATGCGACATCTTCTGCAATTGCGCCTGCAGGGCGGCATTCATTTGTGGCTGGTTGTAACCGTGAATCACGCACCACCACGAGGCCATGCCATCAATGAGCTCGCGACCATCGTCGAGCGTCAGGCGTACGCCATGTGCCGATTCAACCATATAGACAGGCTGCCCGGAATGCATGGCACTGTAAGGATGCCAGATATGCTGTTGATCGATCGCCTGGTTACTCATGAGATGGCGGGCAGGGTCTTGCCGCTATTGAGGATAGCGTTTGGATCAAACTGCAGGCGGATGGCCTGCATCAGTTGCAAGGCCGTGGGGTCGATCTCGCGGGCGACAAAATCACGTTTCTCGATCCCGACCCCGTGTTCGCCCGAGAGACTGCCTTCCAGTTGCAGGACAAGGTCGAAGACGTCATCGAGGCACTGATGAGCGGCCTGCATCTCGGCCGGGTCATCGGGGTTGACCAACAGGTTGACGTGAATGTTGCCATTGCCGGCATGACCAAAATTGACGATCTTGATGTTGTGCTGGCTGGCGAGCCTTTCCAGGCCAGAAATCAGTTCAGGGATCCGCGAGACCGGCACGACCACATCTTCGTTGATCTTTTTCGGGGCGATCTTGCGCAACGCCGGTGAGAGCGCCTTGCGTGTTGCCCACAGGGCGGCAACCTCGGCCTTGCCTTGCGCGGCCATAAAATCAAGCAGGCCGTCATTGGTCGCGGCGTAACGGATGCTCTCGACCGCCGCGTCGATACTGGCAGTTGAGCCATCGACCTCGATCATCAGCAGGGCACCGGCCTGCGCCGGTAGCTCGGCAGCCGAGTAATCGCGAATCATGTCGAGCGCGGCCTTGTCGATAAATTCCAGCGCACAGGGGGTCACCGCTTGCGCCATGATCGCGGCCACGGCCCGGCTGGCACTCTGGATATCACGGTATATCGAGCGCAGGGTGCGCCTGGTCTCGGGCAGGGGTGTGAGTTTCAGTGCCGCCTCGGTGATGATGGCGAGCGTGCCTTCCGAACCGATCAACAGGCGGGTGAGATCATAACCGACCACGCCCTTGGTGGTATGGGTGCCGGTACGCAGTTCTTCACCGTGGCCGGTCACGGCGCGCAGGCCCAGGGTGTTTTCTCGCGGGGTGCCGTATTTGACCGCCCGTGGTCCGGCGGAATTATAGGCCAGGTTACCACCAATACTGCAGAAGGCCGCGCTGGTCGGGTCCGGTGGCCAGAAGAAACCATGCTCGGCGGCGGCATCCTGCACCGCCTGGTTTGTGACCCCGGGTTCAACAATCATTAAACGGTTATCAGGATCAATGCGCAGGATCCGGTTCATGCGTTCCAGTGACAGCACCAGCCCACCCTGTAGCGGTACAGTGGCGCCAGTAGTACCGGTGCCGCGACCGCGGGTCGTTAACGGGATCTGGTAGCGGTTGCAAAGACGGACGATCTGTAACACCTGGGGATGGCTTGTGGCAAAGGCCACGGCCTGGGGCAGGCAATGCCGACGGCTGTTGTCATAGCCGTAGCTCCAGCATTCGCTTTCGCCGGTGAGGACATTATCTGCGCCAGCAGCTGCACGCAGCGCCTCCAGAAAATCGTCGTTCAGGATTTGCAATCTGCCCGGGGCCTGCAATCTAGTTGAGATACTCGAAAAGCTTGACGACGCGCTGTACGCCCTTGACCGTGCGTGATGCTTCTACTGCCGCATCGGCCTCGGCGCGGGTTACGATACCCATGAGGAAGACTGTGCCGTTTTCACTCACAACCTTGATGCGTGTCGGGTCGAAGCCTTGCAGATGCTTTATGTTGAACAGGTTGGTTTTTACCTTGGTGGTGATCCAGGTATCGCTGCTGCGGGTCAGTAGGGAACTGGGGGCAGCCAGGACCAGTTCATTATGTACCTTGCGCACCTTGGGAATGCCCGACACGAGTGAGAAGGCCTTGCTGCGCAAGGCATCAGTCGGCGCTTCGCCACTGAGCAAAATGATGTTGTTGTAGGAGGTGACGTTGATGTGAGTCTGGTCAAACAACTCCTTGTCGGAAATGATTTTCTCCATGGCCTTGATCTCAATGATCTCGTCATCCACAAAGGTACCGACGCTACGCCGATCATGTGCCATGCCGGCACCGGCCGCGGCACCGCCAACAACAGCGCTGGCACAGCCTTGTAACAAGACCACAAGCAACAGAATCGAGGCACCGGGCAGTATTCTTGACATGGTATTAGTTCTCCTGTTTCAGTAATTGTTGATCAATAAGATCACACAGGCAGTGCACGGCGAGGATATGGACTTCCTGTATGCGTGCCGTTGAATCCGAGGGTACGCGGATTTCAATATCACGTTCGCCGAGTGCCGCGGCGATGTCGCCACCATCCCGGCCACTCAGGATAATACAACGCATGCCACGTTCCTGTGCCGCGTGCACGGCCTGCAGGACATTGGCCGACTGGCCACTGGTCGAGATACCCAGCAGGATATCACCGCTGCGGCCGAGCGCCCGGACCTGTTTGGCAAAGATCTCATTGAAACTATAGTCATTGGCAATCGACGTTAGCGTCGATGCATCGGTGGTCAGGGCGATGGCCGGCAGGCCGGGGCGTTCCATCTCGAAACGATTCAGCATCTCGGAGGAAAAGTGTTGCGCATCGGCAGCAGAGCCACCGTTACCACAGCTCAGAACCTTGCCATCGGCAAGCAGGGCGGCAGTTACCGCGGTTGCCGCATGGGCCAGCGGCCCGACGAGGACCTCGACCGCCTCGGTCTTGGTACGGATACTGTCTGCAAAGTGTTGCCTGATACGTTCTTCCGGATCCACGTGGTTGTGTCCTTCGTCAATAAGTATCCCGCATTATACCGGTTGTCTGCGGCTACGTCCTGAATGCATCAGGTATCCATTCGAGCTGCAGATCAGCCTCGCTGCCGCTGATGGCGACAACATCAAAACGCGCCGGCGGCTGTTTTTTGCCCTCGTGCAGCAGATAGTACCCGGCGGCCGCGATCAGGCGCTGTTGTTTGTGCCAGTTCACCGACTCGCTGGCCGTGCCGAAGCGCGCCTGGCGCCGGTATCGGACCTCGACAAACACGAGGCTGTCTTTGTCGCGCATGACCAGGTCGATCTCGCCCCGGCGGCAGTGATAGTTACGGGTGAGCAGCGTCAGGCCTTGTCGGCGCAAGTGTGCGCAGGCCATGTCTTCATAGTATTTACCGCGACGTTGCTGGGGTGTTTGGGGCATGTGACATTCCTTGTCGGTGCTGTTGTCAGCCGGGTGGTTGCCCCGGCGGGATAGCCCCGGGCAATGCAGGGCCGGTGGGGGCTTGTTGCAGCCGGGTCGCGGATTGCTCAATCAGCCGCGGCTTGCCGTTTTCGAACTTTGCCCACATTAATTGACGACGCAGGCGCCGCTGTTCATCCATGCGCAGGCTGCCGGTCTGGCCGCTGAAGCGTTCGAACGGGTATTGCTGCAGGCGTTGCAGATGCGGGATGACACGATAGGCATCAAGGCCGAAGGCATACAGGCGGGCGTACTTTTCACTGCGGGCCGGCCACAGTTCACTGATGGCTGAGTGCAGTGGCGAGGTGTGACGACCGTTCAGGGTCCACGGCATGTCACCAAAGGTGATACCGTTCATGTCCCGATCCAGGCTCGTGTCGATATGGCCGCTATAGACATGTGAGGTCGCGTAAACAGGCAGGTCGCCGGCATCATAAAACTTCAGTTGCGGCCGTATCTGCCGAACCTGTTCCGGGAAGCCGGCAATAAAGGCAAAGTCCACGTCCTGTCGGCGGCGAGCGTTAAACTCGACACTTCTGCCCAGTACCCGGCGCAGGGTTTGATAACGTTTCTTACTGTCATCGACATTAAGCAGGTCGCGAATCGATTTTGCATAATCCGGTGCTGCCAGCGGATAGGCCTGGATCTCGGTCAATTGGCCGCCGAGCTGCTGCCAGTGTTTATTAAAGGCTGCAAGCAGGCGTTCGCCCAGGGTCGTCTGCGGATAGATCATCACGCCCTGACTGTAGCCATCGAGCCAGATGCGCTCGGCAACCTGGCGTGCCTCATCCTCGGGCAACAGGGCAAACTGGTACAGCGCGGTGTTCGCCTGTTGCCCCTGTGTATTGTTCAATGCCAGCGTGGGCACGGAGAGCGTCACCTCTTCAACAAGCCTGCTGACGGAGGTTTTGCTTAGCGGCCCGACGACAAGCTCGGCGCCATCCTTTACGGCCTGCTGGTAAACGAGGGCAACATTCTCGTCATCGGCTGCATAGAGGCGCAGCCGGGTCGCCTGTTCGGCGGGTTTGTCTGCGTAATAGGCGGCGAGAAACCCGTCGCGGACCGCGCTCGCCGCGTCGGCATAGTCACCCTGCATGGGCAGCAACAGGGCAATTTGTTTCGCTCGCGGGCTGATGATGGTGTTGATGTCGCGCAGGGTATCGATAAAACGCCGGGCGGCCGGATGCCCTGGATGACGGTTACGCCATTGTTCCAGCTGCTCCTGGGTGGAGCGGCCGCGCTTGTTCATTACCGCCAGCTCCAGCCACGCCCGTAAAGGCCCGGGCGTGCTGGTCGCATAAAGACTGCTCAGGGCCACTTCATTCAGCATATTCAGTTCGGTCCACAGGGCAGATTGGTTGGCATCCTGCTCAAGGGGATCCGTGAGCAGGCTATCCAGCACGACATACTGGCGCGCGGCCTCATAATGATTGCCGAGGCGGGCATACGCGGCTGATTGCACGGCGAGCAGTTGACGTAACTGTGCGGTTTCCATGGGCTCGTCACGCAACAGGGCAAGCTGCTCCAGTGCGGCGGCGGGCCGGTTCATGGCCAGTTGCAGGCGGGCGCTATGCAGGCGTACCGGCAGGGCATTGTGCTGGCGAATTTGCCCCAGGGTCTCGGCCGCGGCGTCGACCTGCCCGTCTAAAAGTAAGGACTTACTTGCCTGTAACAGGTAGTTATCCTGTTGTTCGGGGCTGGCGGTCGCCGCGAGCGCCAACCAGGCCTGCGCGGCGGCGGCATGCTGCCCCTGGCTGGTCAGGGCCGCGGCGGATTCTGCCGGGGTCCTGGTGGTGTCGGCTGGCTTGTCGGGTGCCTCGCCGGGCGTGGTACAGGCGCTGAGCGAGAGCAGCAATGCTCCGCCCATTAATAATAATGAGAGTTGTCGGGCGGCAGCCAGGAAACCGGGGTGTGTTACAGTTGCGATCATGGCAGCACAGTATCTTGGCCTATTCGAGGCCTGTCAATGAATTCGGGCACACTCTTTGTCGTCGCGACCCCTATTGGTAACCTTGGTGACCTGAGCCCGCGCGCCTCCGCGATCATCTCCCAGGTAGCGCTCGTCGCCGCCGAAGATACCCGCGTGACCCGGCGACTGTTGCAGCATATTGGTTGTGACACGCCGATGCTGTCCTTGCACGATCATAATGAAAACCAGCGTATCGCCGGGTTGCTGGCGCGTTTGCAGGCCGGAGAGGATGTGGCGCTGGTTTCGGATGCCGGCACCCCCCTGATCAGTGACCCAGGCTATAGCCTGGTCCGGGCCGTGCGCCAGGCGGGGGTGAAGGTGGTTCCTGTTCCGGGACCATCGGCCCTGGTCACGGCATTGTCCGTGGCCGGCTTGCCGACAGACCGCTTTGTTTTTGAGGGCTTTCTGTCCGCCAAGCCAGCCGCACGCCGGACCCGCCTGACAGAATTGGCCCCGGAAACGCGAACCCTGGTCTTTTACGAATCCCCACATCGTATCCTTGCGACGCTGGCCGATTTGCGCGATGTGCTCGGGAGTGAGCGCGAGGCCGTAGTGGCACGTGAGCTGACCAAGACCTTTGAAACCCTGCACGGCGACACGCTTGGCGCCCTGTATGAATGGGCCGCGGCAGACAGCAACCAGCAGCGTGGTGAATTTGTGCTGGTGGTCGCCGGCGCGAGCGAGGAGCCGTCAGCCAGCAAGATTGATGAGGATCACCTGCTCCAGGTCCTGCTCAAAGAGCTGCCGGTTAAACAGGCCGCCGGACTCGCGGCGCAGATCACCCGCGGCAAACGCAATGCCCTTTATGCCCGGGCCCTGGAATTACAAAAAGATAAATCCGACTAATTTATTCCCCGCCTCGTTCTGCCATTTCCTTAACAGGTATCAACAGCTGGCAACGAACAAAGGGACAAAAGCGGTTTTCTTCTGCCCTTTTCGGGCTCTCCGGGACACCGGCCCTCCGCCTTCTCCGCAGCAGGATCGGACCATCGGCAGGTCTGGCCTGTGGCGGTGCATTAATTGTCTATGTAAGGTCCGCCCAGCGTTTGCTTCAGGTATAATAAAATTGGAAGTTGGCCAGGCGATCGCTGTTCCGCAAGGGATGGAGGAAAGTCCGGGCTCCACAGGGCAGAGTGCCAGGTAACGCCTGGGAGGTGAAAGCCTACGGAAAGTGCCGCAGAAAATATACCGCCTAAGCGGGCCCGTTTATTCGGGGTCGCCGGTAAGGGTGAAATGGTGCGGTAAGAGCGCACCGCGCAGCTGGTAACAGCTGTGGCAGGGTAAACCCCACTCGGAGCAAGACCAAATAGGGGAACGTTGGTGTGGCCCGCACTGTTCCCGGGTAGGTTGCTTGAGGTACGTGGTGACACGTATCCCAGATGAATGGTCGTCCACGACAGAACCCGGCTTATCGGCCAACTTCCACCTTTGTGTTTTCTTAATAATCCCCTCTAAGTTATCCATGTAACCTGTTGTTTTTATTGATTTGCAATTTTTCTATTGTTGCTTTTTTGCGACGTATTTCACAGTTCCTGACCTCCTCTAAGTCCTTGTGTGTAAAGCAAGAAATCCCAAATAGGGTGGGATGTATTCGCTTGACAGTGGTATAGGTGAGGCATATAGTGCAAATAAGTGGTATAAAGTGGAAATAAATGGATCGAAGAGGCGGAGAGGAACAGAGTGTTTCGAGGGGTCAACAACATCACGATGGACGCGAAAGGTCGCATGGCTATGCCGACGCGATATCGCGACCGCCTGCACGAGCGTTGTGATGGCCAGCTCGTCATCACGGTTGACCGTGATCACTGCCTGTTGCTGTACCCGTTACCTGAGTGGGAAGAGATCGAGCGCAAGCTGGTGCGGTTGCCGAGCTTCAACAAGCAGAGCCGTCGTCTGCAGCGCTTGCTGATTGGCCACGCAACCGAGTGTCAGCTGGATGCGAATGGGCGCGTGTTACTGCCCCCGCCGCTGCGTGAATTTGCCAGTCTGAATCGGCAGGCAGTGCTGATCGGGCAGGGCAACAAGTTTGAGCTCTGGGATGAGCAAATCTGGAACGAACGTCGGGATGTCTGGCTGGCGGAAGAGGATGACGAACTTGATATGCCAGACGAACTTGAATCGCTGTCACTTTAGGCGAAGCCGGCTGCTGCCGGCGACAATTGCAACGGTATAGATGCGGCACATATGAGCGGCCCAGCTGAAAAAGATTATCACCATAAGCCGGTCATGCTCGAAGCAGTGCTTGCCGGTTTGAACATCAAACCCGACGGCGTGTACGTCGATTGCACTTTCGGCCGCGGTGGACATGCACGAGCAATACTCGAACAACTCGGGCCGGAAGGACGATTACTGGCCCTGGACAGGGACCCGCAGGCAGTTGAGGCGGCGCAGGAACTGGCAGAGCAAGACGAACGATTCAGCATACAGCGAGGTTCGTTCACGATGTTAAAGGCGCTGGTCGAAGATAGTGACTTACTGGGCAAGGTCGATGGCTTGTTTCTCGACCTTGGCGTCTCGTCGCCACAGCTTGATGATCCCGGGCGCGGCTTCAGTTTTCAATACGAAGGTCCGCTGGACATGCGCATGGATTACGAGAGTGGCCAGTCGGCCGCCGAATGGCTGGCGACAGCCGGTGAACGAGAGATAAGCCAGGTGCTGTTTGATTACGGTGAAGAACGTCATGGCAAACGTATTGCCCGTGCGATCTGCAAGGCCCGCGAGGAAACCCCGATTACCACGACAGCGCAACTGGCCGAGATTATCTCCGCGGCCAACCCCTCGCATGAAAAACACAAGCACCCGGCTACCCGTAGTTTCCAGGCCATTCGTATTTTCATTAACAGGGAACTGGATGAACTGCATGAAGTGCTCGCCCAGGTACTCGAGGTGCTTGCTGCCGGTGGTCGACTCGTCGTTATCAGTTTTCACTCACTGGAAGACCGTATCGTGAAACGCTTCATTCGCCAGCAGGTTCGCGGTGATGACTTGCCGCGTGACCTGCCGGTCACCGCCGACATGTTAAATCCACGCATGCGCGCCATTGGCAAAGCCATTTATGCAGATGAGGCTGAGCTGAGGTTTAACCCGCGCGCCCGTAGTGCCGTGTTACGTATCGCGGAGCGACTCTGATGCAGATCCCGGCAGGTATGACATTGCTGGGTGTAGCGGTCATGGTTTCGGCCCTGGCGGTCGTCTATAGCCGACATGAAAGTCGCAAATTATTCGTCGAGTTGCAGGCCTTGCAGGAAGAGCGCGATGAAATGAATGTGGACTGGGGGCGTTTGCAACTCGAGCAAAGTACCTGGACCACCCATGGGCGTGTTGCCGATACGGCGCGTGAACGCCTCGACATGGTAGTACCTGAAACCGCGAAAATCAGGATACTCAGATACTAATGACGACGTCAGATAAACAACCACTTTATCGCTTTCGCAGCCGCTTTGCGCTGGGGCTGTTGTTGCTGAGCGCGGTTCTCCTCAGCTGGCGGATTGTTGACCTGCATGTGGTGCATCATGACTTCCTGCAGGGACAGGGCGATGCGCGCTCCCTGCGCGTGGTCGCGCTGGCTGCGCACCGTGGCATGATCACGGACAGGCACGGCGAACCCCTCGCCATCAGCACGCCGGTAGATTCGATCTGGGCCAATCCACAGGAATTGTTACTGGCACGGGAACGCCTGCCGGAACTGGCGCGGGTACTGGAACTCGAGCCGGATAAACTGCAGCAGACCCTGGCTTCGCGTCGCGGCCGCGAGTTCGTTTACCTGCGGCGGCACAGTCACCCGGATATGGCACAGCAGGTCGTCAACCTGGCGCTTCCCGGCGTCTCATTGCAACGTGAATATCGCCGCTATTACCCGGCGGCAGAAGTCACCGGGCACCTGGTGGGTTTTACCAATATCGATGACGAAGGTCAGGAAGGTATCGAGCTGGCCTACGATGACTGGTTGCGCGGTCAGCCGGGCAGCAAACGGGTGTTGAAAGACCGGCTTGGTCGTACTGTTGAGAATGTCGAAAGTATCAGCGTGCCACAGCCGGGTGGTTCGCTGGCCCTGAGTATTGATCGCCGGATTCAATACCTTGCTTATAGCGAACTCAAGGCTGCGGTACAGAAACACAAGGCCCGCTCCGGCTCAGCCGTGGTGCTGGATGTCAGGAGCGGCGAAGTACTGGCGATGGTCAACCAGCCGGCGTTTAATCCGAACAATCGACGTAACCTGCGGGGTGATCATTATCGCAATCGAGTGGTGACGGATGTCTTTGAGCCCGGCTCGACACTGAAACCCTTTACGGTGGCCGCTGCGCTTGAATCCGGTGCGTTTACTCCTGAGACACCGATCCAGACAACGCCTGGCTATTACATGGTTGGTACGAATACGGTTAAGGACCATAGAAATTACGGCCTCATTGATGTGGCAACCGTGTTGCAAAAATCCAGCAATGTCGGTGCCAGCAAGATGGCCCTGACCCTGACTGCCGAGCAGCAGTGGGAGATGCTGACGCGGGTAGGCCTGGGTGAGATCACCAGCAGCGGCTTCCCTGGTGAATCGAGCGGCATGTTAACCGGATATCGTAATTGGCGTGAGATTGACCGTGCCACGCTCGCATTCGGTTACGGAATCTCGACTACCGTGCTGCAGTTGGCGCAGGCTTATAGCGTATTTGCCACAGGCGGTTACCTGCGCCCGGTTTACTTGCAGCGTACTGAAAACCTGCAGGCCGTCAGCGATAATCAGAAGCGAGTCATGACCAGTAAAACCGCCATGCAGATCCGGCAGATGCTCGAAACTGTAGTGCAGGACGGCGGCACAGGAACGCGCGCGGCAGTAGCCGGTTACCGCGTGGCCGGTAAAACCGGCACCGTGCGAAAATCCGGAGTCGGTGGCTATGTCGAGGATCGTTATCTGGCGCTGTTTGCCGGTCTGGCACCGGCAAGCAACCCCCGTCTGGTCATGGTGGTGATGATCAACGAGCCGGATAACGGCGAGTATTATGGCGGTGTCGTCGCGGCACCCGTGTTTGCAAAGGTTATGGCAGGCGCCTTGCGTTTGCTGAATATTGCACCGGATGCCCTGCCGGCAGAAAGCGGACAACTGCTTGCCGCCGCTGACAGTGGAGGTCAGCCATGATGGCCACCGCACAGAATATCCAGCCCAGCTACCCGCTTGCCGGCTTGCTTGCCGGTCTTGCCGAGCAGCCTGTCGAAACTGCCTGCGAGATAACGGGCCTGAGCATGAACAGTCATGCTATTGACCAAGGGGATTTGTTTCTTGCCTGCGCCGGCACGCAGCGGCACGGCCTGCACTATGCGGAAGAGGCAGTGGCAAAGGGTGCGGTTGCGGTTGCCTATGAGGTGACTGTCGGGAATGAATTACAGGGCGAGGCAGCTGAAATCCTGGGGCGTCTACAGGACAAGGCGATTCCACTCGTTGCCGTTCGGGAGCTAAGTCTCAAGGCCGGCATGATTGCCGAACGTTTTTACGCCGAGCCTTCAAAGGCCATGCATGTGATCGGCATTACCGGCACCAATGGCAAGACCTCCTGCAGCCATTTTCTGGCCGCGTTGTTATCGACAGACAAGCTGCCGTGCGGGGTCATCGGTACGCTTGGCAATGGCAAGTTCGGCCAGCTAAAGACAACCACGCATACCACGCCCGATGCGCTCAGCCTGCATAAACTGTTTGCCGATATGCGCGACGACGGCTTGCAGTATGTGAGCATGGAGGCTTCCTCGCACGGTCTGGAGCAGGGCCGTATCAGCGGGGTGGCTTTTGATACCGCGGTGTTTACCAATCTCAGCCGCGACCACCTTGATTACCATGGTGACATGGAAAGTTATGCGCGCAGCAAACAAAAACTGTTCGAGCAGCCGGGGCTGCGATACGCCGTGATCAATGCCGATGATAGTTTTGGTCGTGAGTTACTCGAGAGCCTGCCGGACAGCGTGCAGTCCGTGGCCTACAGCCTGAGTGATGAAGGTAATGCCGAGGCAAGTGAATTACGTAACAGCGTGATGCATCTAGGTTGCGTGCAGGGCAGTGATTTGCATTTCACCCAGGAAGGCATGTCGATGCAGGTCAGTACGCCATGGGGGGACGGTGAACTGCATAGCCACCTGTTTGGCCGCTTCAATGCCAGCAACCTGCTGGCGGTGCTGGCGACCGCATTGCTGACCGGTATGCGTCTGCCGCAGGCCCTGCAAGGTATTGCAAAACTGCATAGCGTGCCGGGCCGCATGCAGCATATCGAGGTCACTGACGGAAAGCCGCTCATCGTCGTTGATTATGCACATACCCCGGATGCCTTGCAGCATGTGCTTGAGGCCTTGCGCGTGCATTGCGAGGGCAAACTGTGGTGCGTTTTCGGATGTGGTGGTGAACGTGATCGCGGCAAGCGGCCGTTGATGGGCAGCATCGCCGAACAACTGGCGGATGAGATTATCCTGACCGATGACAATCCGCGTGGTGAAGACAGCGCGGCGATCATTGAAGATATCCGTGCCGGTATCCATGCCACCGGGAAACTGCACATTGAGTCGAATCGACGCGCCGCCATCGCTTATGCCATCGAACGGGCCTCGGCAGCAGATATTGTGCTGGTTGCCGGCAAGGGGCATGAAGATTACCAGCTGATCGGTCACGAACGCCTGCCGTTTAACGATGCCGCGGTCGTCACCGAGTTGCTCGGAGGTGCGCAATGAACGCCTGCAGCATGCAACTTTCCGAGGTCGCCAGCGTACTGGGTGTACAGCATCGGGGTGCCGACGTGCACTTCAAAGGTGTCAGCACCGATACCCGCCATGTCCAGCCGGGTGAACTGTTCGTGGCCTTGCAGGGTGAGCGCTTCGATGCGCACGAATTCATTGCCGACGCGGCGGCCGGTGGTGCGGTGGCGGCGATTGTCAGTCGACCGGTCGACGCCGCTATGCCGGTAGTGCTGGTCGAAGATACGCAACGTGCACTCGGCCAGCTGGCGCATGCCTGGCGGGGCAGGTTTGATATCCCGGTTGCTGCCGTCACTGGCAGCAATGGCAAGACCACGGTCAAGGAAATGATCGCCAGCATCCTCAGCGTCAAGGGCAAACCGCTGGTCACCCGGGGCAACCTGAATAACGAGATCGGTGTCCCTCTCACCCTGTTACGCATGGACAAGTCGCATAGCCATGCCGTGATCGAGATGGGCGCCAATCATATAGGAGAGATCGCCTACCTGGTTTCCCTCGCGGAGCCGGATGTTGGCCTGGTAACCAATGCCATGTCGGCCCACCTTGAAGGCTTTGGCAGCCTGGATGGCGTGGCACAGGCCAAGGGTGAAATGTTCGAATACCTGGGTGAGTCGGCAACGGCGATTGTGAATGCCGATGACAAATATGCAGATGCCTGGCGCGAACGCACCCGCCCGGCACGGGTCATCAGTTTTGGTATCCGCCAGGCCGCCGATGTGTCGGCCGGCGAAATCGAGTTTGACCCGCGTGACTGGCAAACGTGTTTCACGATGCGGACACCGGCAGGCGAAGCGCTTGTCCGCCTGCCGCTCGCCGGCCAGCACAATGTCATGAATGCCCTGGCCGCTACGGCTGCCTGCCTGGCGCTGGGCGTGTCATTGGCAGAGGTGTGTGACGGGCTGGCGGGAATGGAAAACGTCAAGGGACGCCTGCGCGCTCAGCCAGTCAGCAACGGCGCCCTGTTGATCGACGATACCTATAACGCCAACCCGTCTTCCTTGCAGGCCGGTCTCGATGTGCTGGCGATGATGCCGGGGAAGCGCTACCTCGTACTGGGTGATATGGCCGAGCTGGGTGAAGAGGCCGTTGCCTTGCACAAAAACGTTGCCAGCCAGGCACGCGAGGCCGGTGTGCAGTTTCTGTATGCAGTGGGCGAAAACAGCCGGCATGCGGTCGCAGCGTTTGGTGTCGGTGGGCAGCATTTTTCTGATCATGAAAGCCTGCTCTCGGCCTTGAGGGCCGAGCTGAATGAAAACAGCGTGGTATTGATTAAAGGCTCAAGGCTTATGCAGATGGAACGCATTGTCAGCGGCCTGCTGGGGGGAGAATAAACATGCTGTATTACCTGACACAACAACTCGCCGAGACCTATAGTGGCTTTTATGTCTTCCAGTACCTGACGCTGCGCACCATCCTCGGGGTGCTGACCGCGTTGCTTATTTCTTTCATGATCGGCCCGGTCATGATCCGTCGTTTGACCATGCGCCAGCTTGGCCAGCCGATCCGTGCCGACGGTCCACAGACCCACCTGAGCAAGGCCGGTACGCCGACCATGGGTGGTTCGCTGATCATTGTCGCCATTGCGGTCAGCACCTTGCTCTGGGCTGATTTGAATAACCGCTATATATGGGTGGTGCTTGTGACCATGCTCGCCTTCGGTGTGATCGGTTTTTATGATGACTACATCAAGCTGGTAAAACAGGACCCGCAGGGGCTGAAGTCACGTTACAAATACCTGTGGCAGTCCGTGGTGGGGATCATGATTGCCGTTTTCCTTTATCAAACGGCGACACTCAGTGCAGAAACCACGCTCATCGTGCCTTTCTTCAAGGATGTCTCGATTGAGCTGGGCTGGTTGTTTATCCCGCTCACCTATTTTGTTGTTGTCGGTTCGAGTAATGCCGTCAACCTGACCGATGGACTGGATGGCCTGGCCATCATGCCAACCGTCATGGTCGGTGGTGCACTGGGGATATTTGCCTACACCACGGGCAACGTAAAGCTCGCCTCCTACCTGTTGATCCCTTACGTGCCGGGGGTCGGGGAGGTCGTGATTTTCTGTGGTGCCCTGGTCGGTGCCGGGCTGGGCTTTCTCTGGTTCAACGCCTACCCGGCGCAGGTTTTCATGGGCGATGTCGGTGCGCTGGCACTGGGCGCGGCACTCGGTGTGGTGGCCGTGGTAGTGCGGCAGGAACTTGTGCTCGTCATTATGGGCGGGGTATTTGTCATGGAAACCGTATCGGTGATCCTGCAAGTGGCCTCGTTCAAGTTAACCGGCAAACGTATCTTCCGCATGGCACCGTTACATCATCATTTCGAATTAAAGGGCTGGCCGGAACCGCGCGTGATTGTGCGCTTCTGGATCGTGACCGTGATCCTCGTGCTCATCGGTCTGGCAACACTGAAACTACGTTAAGGGCAATCGGCTAACAACGTGAATAAACAGGCACAACAAACACTCATCGTCGGCCTTGGCAAGACCGGCCTGTCGTGTGCGCGCCACCTGGCCGCGAAGGGTGTGCCGTTTATGGTGACCGACAGCCGCGCCGAGCCACCCGGCCTGCAGCAGTTGTGCGCCGAAATGCCCGGGCTTGACGCCCATGTCGGCGGCTTCGTGGACAGCGACTTTGCCAACGCCAAACAGATTATCCTGAGCCCGGGGATCTCCCGTCGTGACCGGCATGTGCAGGCCGCCGAACAACACGGTGCCGAGGTGCTCGGTGACATTGAATTATTTGCGCGCGAGGTCAGCGCACCGGTCGTGGCGATCACGGGCACCAATGGCAAGAGCACCGTGACCACCTTGCTTGCCGAGATGGCGAAGGCGAACGGCAAACATGTCCAGGTCGGCGGCAATCTCGGCATGCCCGCTTTAGAGTTGCTGCATGACGAACAAACGGAACTGTATGTGCTCGAGCTTTCCAGTTTCCAGCTCGAGACCACTTACTCGTTGAACGCGGTAGCCGCCGTTGTCCTGAACATCACGGCTGACCACATGGATCGTTACGACAGTCTCGAGGCCTATGCGCAGACCAAGCAGGGCGTCTATCACGGTGACGGCGTGATGGTGATCAACCGTGATGACCCGTTGGTCGAGGCCATGGCCGATGCACAGCGCCGCGTGATCCGCTTTGGCCTGTCGATACCGCAAGACGATGATTTCGGCCTGCTGGAAAAGCATGGCGAGGTCTGTCTCGCCAGGGGGCCGCAGGCCCTGCTGCCGGTCAGTGAGATGAAACTGGCAGGGCGCCATAACCAGGCCAATGCGCTGGCGGCACTGGCCCTGGGAACAGCCATTGAACTGGACCTCGCGGCGATGCTCGGCGTGTTACGCCGCTTCAGGGGCCTCGCCCATCGCAGTGAATGGGTTGCCGAAATCAACGCGGTCCGCTGGTATAACGATTCCAAGGCGACCAATGTTGGCGCCACCGTCGCTGCCCTCTCCGGCATGCCGGGCACACTCGTACTCATTGCCGGCGGTGATGGTAAAGGTGCTGATTTCACCGCCTTGCGCGAGGCTGTAAAGGAACGCGTACGCTGTGTCGTCTTGCTCGGCCGCGATGCGCCGCTAATCGAGCAGGCCATTCAGGGGGCCGTGCCACTTTGCCATGCGACAGATATGCAAGACGCCGTGCAGCAGGCGGCCGCATGTGCTGAACCCGGCGATAGCGTGTTGCTGTCACCGGCCTGTGCCAGTTTTGATATGTACACGAATTTCGAGGCGCGCGGGGCGGATTTCATTGCCGCGGTGCAGGAGCTTGCGGCATGCTGACGACCACGCATAACGCCGCCGCCTTTGCCGGTCACCCGGCAGGTAATCGCAAACGTAGCAACGTGCAGGCGACGTTTGATCATGCCCTGTTGATGGCTGTTCTAATCATCATGGGCCTGGGGCTGGTGATGGTTGCCTCGGCCTCGATTTCGATTGCTGACCGACAGCTTGGCGAGCCCTTCTACTACCTGTTTCGCCAGGGGCTGTATGTCGTACTGGGTCTCGGGATGGCCGCCGTGGTAACCCGCATCCCACTGGATGTCTGGGAACGCATTAGCGCCGTGTTGCTGATGATAGGTCTGCTACTGCTTGTTTTTATCCTCCTGCCGGGCGTGGCACGGGAAATCAATGGCAGTACCCGCTGGCTGTCTCTCGGCCTGTTCAACCTGCAGCCTTCCGAGTTTATGAAGCTGTTTGTGATTATCTACCTGGCCAGTTACCTCGTGCGCCGTGGCGACGAGGTGCGGACCACCGTATGGGGCTTTCTCAAACCGATGCTGGTGCTGGTGCTGGCGGCACTCTTGTTGCTGCTGGAACCTGACATGGGCGCGGCTGCCGTGATCTTCGCGACGGCGCTCGGCATGATGTTTCTCGCCGGCGTCCGCATCTGGCATTTTGGTGTGCTGCTGTTGCTCATCGCGGGCTCGGTGGTGACACTGACGATTACCTCGCCATACCGGATGGAGCGCGTGACTGCCTTCCTCAACCCCTGGGCAGATCCATTCAACAGCGGCTTCCAGTTGACCCAGTCCCTGATCGCGTTTGGCCGCGGCGAGTGGTTCGGGGTGGGCCTGGGCGGCAGTGTGCAAAAATTATTCTATCTGCCCGAGGCACATACCGATTTTATGTTTGCCGTGCTGGCCGAAGAACTGGGTATGTTTGGCGCCCTGGCTGTCGTCTTGCTGTTCGTCTTTGTCGCCGTACGCGCCTTCCGGCTTGCCGGCCAGGCGCGTCAGCTGGGGCTCGATTTTGCCGCCTATACGGCCTACGGCATTAGCCTGTGGCTAAGCATGCAGGCCTTCATCAATATCGGCGTGAATACCGGTGTCTTGCCGACCAAGGGCCTGACCCTGCCACTCATGAGTTACGGCGGCAGCAGCATGCTGGCCACCTGTATCGCGGTGGGCCTGCTGCTGCGGGTGGATATCGAAACCCGCGAAGCCTGGGTGCGCTCGGTCGATGTGAAACGGGGAGGTGGCCGATGAGTAAAGCACAGCCGCGTATCCTGATCATGGCCGGTGGCACGGGCGGGCATGTCTTTCCGGCACTGGCCGTGGCCGACAAGCTGCGCGCAGAAGGTATCGAGATCGCCTGGCTCGGTACACGGCACGGTCTCGAATCCCGCGTGGTGCCGGCGGCGAATATCCCCCTGTATACGATCCCGATCAGCGGTCTGCGCGGCAAAGGTGCGCTGGGCTGGTTACTGGCGCCGTTCCGCATCACGTATGCCGTGCTGGTGGCCATGGGGATTGTGCATAAACTGAAACCCGGTGCGGTACTTGGCATGGGTGGTTTTGTTACCGGCCCCGGCGGCATCGCCGGCTGGTTATTGCGTCGGCCCCTGCTTGTCCACGAACAGAATGCGATTGCCGGCCTGACCAACAGACTGCTGGCACGTTTTGCCGACACTGTCATGGAGGCCTTCCCGGCGGCATTCAGTGATCGTTACCACCCGGTGCAGACCGGTAACCCGGTACGCAAGGACATCGCCGCGCTGGCCAGCCCTGAACAGCGACTTGCCGATCGACACGGTGCCATTCATATCCTTGTGATTGGCGGCAGCCTCGGGGCGCGGGCCCTGAATGAAGTCGTGCCGGCCGCACTGGCAGAACTGGATGCACAAGCCCGCCCGCAGGTCTGGCAGCAAACAGGCAAGGCCATGCACGAACAGACGTGCGCTGATTATGCGGCGCGCGCTATCCCGGCACGCGTCGATGCCTTTATTGATGATATGGCCGAGGCCTATGCCTGGGCGGACGTGGTGATATGCCGCGCCGGTGCCCTGACTATTGCCGAACTGGCCGCCGCCGGGGTGGCCTCGATCCTCGTGCCTTATCCGCATGCGGTGGATGACCATCAGACCGCCAATGCCCGTTTTCTCGAACAGGCCGGGGCCGCCGTCCTGTTGCCACAGGGGAAGTTGACCGC
>NZ_JAVVES010000110.1:0-4255 GCF_032250955.1 Sulfuriflexus sp.
GTGATGTGTCTCCCCTGTTGAAGTGCACTTCAGAGTGCAATCCCCGATCCCTGATCGCTGAGCCCCAATCGGGGTTCATGCCTTTCTTATTTAAAGTTTATTGACTTTGGCCCTGCTTTAAGGTATACTCAGGCACGTTGTTTGAGGGGGCGTGGTGTAGTGGTTAACACGCCGGCCTGTCAAGCCGGAGATCGCGGGTTCGATCCCCGTCGCTCCCGCTCTATAACGCGGGTTCCAAAGCTCTCGATTCTGTCGAGGGCTTTTTCTTTTTGGAACCCGCGTTCTGCTTTGTACCCAGAGCGGGTTCCACTCTTGCCGCTCCCGCGATTTTCCCCTTATCCGTCGCTCTCGCCTAACTCACTACTACTCTTGAGCTACGGAGATCGGCCGCATTGGGAATCAAGACGACCACTCTTCAGGCGAGCTCGGTTTCATCGGCGGTCGAATGTGTTCATAACTCATCAAAAAGACTCGGCTGCCGGGGGCCATCTCCTAGATGGATCTGCTGTGGAATCACCTTTCCTTCATCGATCCCACCAAGACGGTTAATGTTGCTAACGATTTTCGGTAGCGTGTATGCGTTCATTTCTTCCCTAATCTGTCTTGTAGTGAAGCGGAGGACACGCCAACCGGCTGTCTTGAGTGCATTATCGCGCACATTATCTTGTCTGGCCTTTTCGGGATTAGCGTGCCAGTTGTCTCCGTCTGTCTCCACATTAATTTTCCCACGCGCACAGTACAGGGCAAAGTCAAGCGCAAAGTTCTGCCCGTCAGCTCGCACGAATTCTTGACGCTCTGCCTGAATCTGCAGCCGCTTCATCTCAGCCCATAGCCGATTTTCTAGAGGGCTTTCATCAGAAAGATCGTTAATCTCAACTGCGGATATAAACTTGTCCCAGGTGGTAGCGATAAAAGTGATTCGTCGCCATCGTTTGCTCAGGATAGGTTCAGGAAGTTGTATCAATGGCGACAACATGAGCTGATAGTACTCGCGCTGGCTCTTTTCATCCTGTGGCTGTTCGGGAAATAGCTGCCACCGGAACTTTCGGTGGATGTGCAGCACCTGGCTGTAATAGCGGACGGCATACGCTTCTGAGCCGAATATTTTCGTCTGGTAAAATGCCAGCCACGCCGGCGGCCAGCGTTCGCCAACCCATTTATGGGCGCTGGTCACTGGGATCCGGTACCAATGTTGAACTCGCGCAATCTGGAAATCAAGGCGATCTCGCATAATTGCCACTAGAACTTGCTCGTTTGCGGGAGATGTGCTGGCTCTGCTCATAAAGAGTTGCTTCAGGAAGAATGGCTACAGTTTACTGCAGGCCTTGGCCCGTATAGCTTCATTGTACATTTCCCGCTCACAGAATCAAGAGCAGCGTGAGTTCTACTAGAATAATGATGCTTCTCATTCTTCAGAGTGCTTTTCATGTTTTCGGGAGACGGAACAATGATGTGGTATACTTCAAGAACGGAACTCATTTGCTGAGGAACAAAAGATGGCTACTTCTACAACCACTACCGCATACGAACACATACACCTTGATGAAAAGGGCACCGCGTTCATCGAAGGTACGACGATGAAGGTCGTCGAGTTGGTGATGGCGCAGAAAGCATACGGATGGAGTCCGGAAGAGCTTCACTTCCAGCATCCGTATCTGACGATGAGCCAGATCCACTCTGCGCTCGCCTACTATTGGGAACATAAAGAAGCGATAGAGGCTGACATTCGGCGACGAGGGGAATACGTCGAGCAATTACGCGAGGAAGCTGGTCCATCGCCGTTAGCTGCTCGTTTTCGTAGCCAGGGTTTGGTCGAGTGACAGTCGCGCTCTACATGGATGTCCATGTACATCGCGCCATAATAAATGGATTGCGCATCCGGGGTATTGACGTGCTGACAGCACAGCAGGATGGATTTCGGGAAGCGTCCGACGATCATCTGCTTGACCGAGCAACGGAATTAGGGCGGGTTCTATTCAGCCAGGATGATGACCTGTTGGTCGAAGCCAAACAGCGCCAGGTAGAGGGGGTTGAGTTCGCGGGCGTTATCTATGCCCACCAGATGCGGATTACCATTGGCCGGTGTGTCGAGGACCTGGAATTGATTGCCAAACTGGCCGAACCGGAAGAGTTGGCGAATCGCGTGGAGTTCCTTCCACTATAGGCTTTGCGGGCACTTATCCCAAGAAAATGGTCGCAATCACAGTCAGGCGTCGCTCGAGGTCAGGATAATACACCTGCACCCAGAGAGGGTTCTACCCCCGTCGCTCCCGCTCCAACCCTTGAACGAAGAGCTCTCGAGTTGTCGAGGGCTTTTTGTGTTTTTAAGGGCGTGTACCCAGAGCGGGTTCCATCTTTGCCGCTCCCGCGAACTGACCGACAGCTCTATGTTCAGGGACGGCCTGCCCTGTCCATACCTTTATACTGCCTCCTGGTTGGTGGATATCGACACTCGCCCGATCACTTCTCCACGTGTATGCTGCGGTGCTCCAACCATTCTGCACACACGTTCAGGTCCAGCCCTTCGTTAACGACCCGCAACGTGAATCGCTCCAGCTCCTCGTTGCCAGTCTCCAGCTGCCAACCATTTTGTCTTAAGAAGAGGCCTGCAGCGGTGATGGCAGTACGTTTATTACCGTCCACGAAGGGATGGTTCTGAGCGAGCGAGATCAGAAGAGAGGCAGCCTTGTGAAAAAGGTCGCCATACAACTCTTTGCCGTCAAACGTCGCCTGCGGTCGGAACACGGCCGATTGTAGCAGCCCCAGATCGCGCACGCCGTGCTCGCCACCGGTGGTTTCAATCAGGCGCGCGTGGATGAAGAGCACCTGTTGCATTGTTAGATACCGGGTCATTCAGCCAGCGCTTCTAAAGCAGGTCGATACTGCTCGATGAACTCTTCGAGTTGCCGGGCGAAAGTGGACTCTATTCCGGGGAGGGAGACCTGCGCCGGTTGCACGATGATCCGGCCGCCATCCTGATCGACTGTCACCGAGACCTCGCTGCCCTCTTGCAGACCAAGCAGTTCAAGGGAGGCTCGAGGCAACGAAACGACCAGACTGTTCCCAGACTTGAAAATTCTGCGTGCCATGTTCCACTCCAGATGTGCTTACGTTGTATAGACACAATTATAAGCGGAACGGGTAAGGTAAGGCAAAAGTAGGCCAGTTGCTTATGCTTCTCAAAAGCTGTGACCATACCTTTCGCCTACTTGAGCTTCCGCCTCGAGTGGATATAATCAACTTGCGCAAAGGAGCGGGGAATGTTGAATCACTGCTCCCAGAAACAGTAGAATCGAGCGGATAGATGTCTGACTTCGGGAGGCACCGTGGACGTTTTCAACCTACGCCGGCAACTGATCGACGATTATCGAGCCTACAGCGACAGCTTCATCAAAGTGCGTGACCCAAAGATCAGGGCGCGGGTAGATGAGGAGCTGAATAGCGGCGCGTTTTGGCCCGACCCGCTCATCCAGTTGAACCCCAGTTTTGCCTCAGGACAGAGCGTCCAGGTGCTGGTCGACGCCGGCGCCCTCCATCCCCTTTGTGCCGACATCTTCCGCTTTGGCAAGGATGAGGAGAAGCCTTACGGGAAAACAGAGCAGCCGAGCCTCCACAAACACCAGTCAGATGCGATTGAAGCGGCCCGCACCGGCGATAGCTACGTGTTGATTACAGGTACCGGCTCCGGCAAAAGCCTGGCTTACATCATCCCCATCGTCAACTATGCCCTCAAGCACAAGAACCAGCCCGGAATCAAGGCGATCATCGTCTACCCGATGAATGCCCTGGCCAATAGCCAGCTCGGGGAGCTGGAGAAGTTCCTGGATTTCGGCCTGGGCGGAGAACGACCGGTAACCTTTGCCCGCTACACCGGCCAGGAAAGCGACGAGGATAAAAAGGAGGTGTGGGCGAACCCGCCGGATATCCTGCTGACCAACTACGTGATGCTGGAGTATATCATGACCCGGCCGCAGGAACGGCGCCATCTGATCCGGAAGGCGGCACGGGGTAACCTCCAATTTCTCGTGCTGGATGAATTGCACACCTACCGCGGCCGGCAGGGGGCGGATGTGGCGATGCTGGTGCGGCGGGTGCGCGAGGCGGTGGATAACCCAAACTTGCAGATGGTGGGCACCAGCGCCACGTTGGCCGGTGGCGGGACCTATGCCCGGCAGCGGGTTAAGGTAGCCGAGGTAGCTTCTGGCATCTTCGGGACCAGCGTTAAGCCGGAGCGAGTGATTGGCGAGACCCTGAC
>NZ_JAVVES010000111.1:0-4252 GCF_032250955.1 Sulfuriflexus sp.
ACTGAAATCGCCTTATATCACGCGCTTGGAGCGCTACCTGCCCCGAAAACTACCCATGAATTTTTCTGACGAGGCTTGTTTTTTTTGATATTTCGTATTAATCGGCTAGCGACGCCAGTATGCGCCGGTAGCTGTCAAAACGCTGCGGGCTGATCTTGCCCTCGGCCATTGCTGCTTTTATCGCGCATTCCGGTTCGCTTTCATGCTGGCAGTCACTGTACTTGCAGCGCCCGAGGTAAGGGCGGAACTCGATAAACCCCTCGGCCAGTTCCTCGGGGCTGACTTCCCAGAGGCCAAATTCCCGCACCCCGGGCGAATCGATCAGATCGCCGCCGTTCGGCAAGTGATAGAGCCGCGAGGCGCTGGTGGTGTGCATGCCCTTACCGGTGGCATCGGATATCGCCGCGACCTCGGCATCGACTTCCGGCAGCAGGGCGTTCACCAGTGATGACTTGCCGACACCGGACTGGCCGACGAGGATACTGGCGTGCGACTTCAGGGCGGCAAGCAGGTCATCAAGGCCGTGTTCACTCTGGGCACTGGTATAGATAACGGCGTAGCCAAGCTGTTCGTAGATGCGCATGCGCGCCTGCAATGCCTGGCACACATCGGTATCGGCGAGGTCCATCTTGTTGAGGACAATCACCGGCGTAATGCCGAGCGCTTCGGCCGCGACCAGGTAACGGTCTATCAGACCCTCATTCAATTCCGGCTTGATGGCCGTGACGATAAAGATACGATCGAGGTTGGCGGCGATGGCCTTGGCCCGGCCACGATTATCCGGTCGCGCCAGCAGGCTCTGCCGGGGCTCGACGGCAACGATAACACTGTTGTTATTATCCTCGCCGGTAAAGCGAACGCGGTCGCCGGGCACGATGGCACCGAGGTTCTTGCGCTGCTTGCAACGCCGCAGTTCAGCATGATTTGTTTCTATCTCGAGGGATTGTCCATACTGGCTGATGACCAGACCGGAGCGTTCTGTGTTATTACCTTCAAGTACCGTTTGCTGTTTCTTCTGGATACGACGCGTCTGTTGCTGACTGAGGGTGTCTTTTTTTGCCATGCCTGATGATATGCCTGCGGTAAAGAATCAGGTGTCGCTGGACAGCGCATCGATTCGCGCCGCGCAAATAAAGTCGTTTTCGGACAGGCCATTAACGGAATGTGTGCTGAAGCGCACTTCACAGCGGTTATAACCAAAGCTGATATCCGGGTGATGGTCTTCGCCGCGCGCGATCCCGGCGACGGCATTTACAAAGGCGAGGGTCTGCTCATAGTCCTTGAAACGGAACTGGCGCTGAATCGATTTGCCGTCGTTAATAACGTACCAGTCCCGAAGCTCTGATAAATACGCCTGCACTTGCGCCGGGTCGAGCAGGGCTGTCTCACGGCTGCAATGTCGTTGTGCAAGCGTGGACATCAGTTTGCTACCCTGTTCAGGTGGGCGACGCGGATCGGAGCCGGTGGATGGGTGTCATGGAAGGCCGAGTACAACGGGTCTGGTGTCAGGGTGCTGGCATTCTCTTCATAGAGTTTGACCAGCGCCTTGATCAGTTCATCGGCATTGCTCACCGTCGCTGCAAAGGCATCGGCCTCAAACTCGTGGCGGCGTGAAGACCAGGCCATGAGCGGGTGCAGGAAAAAGGTGAAGACGGGGACGACCAACAGGAACAGCGCCAGGGCACCATGCAGGCTGGCCTGCTGCATACCCAGTGCGGCAAAAAACCAGGGCTGTTCAATGAGCCAGCCGAGCAGGGCCAGGCCGGCGAGGCTGAACAGGGTCATCATGACAATGCGTTTAAAGATGTGCTTGTGGTGAAAGTGGCCGAGTTCATGGGCGAGCACCGCCTCGATCTCCGCCGGACTGAGGCTGTTGAGCAGGGTGTCAAAGAAAACAATACGCTTGTTGCGGCCAAGGCCGGTGAAGTAGGCGTTGCCGTGGCCGGAGCGGCGCGAGCCATCGACCACAAAGATGCCATTACTGGTAAAGCCGCAGCGGCTCAGCAGGGTCTGGATACGCTCGCGCAGATCGCCGTCTTCAAGCGGTTCGAATTTGTTAAAGAGTGGCGCGATAAAGGCCGGGTAGGCCCACATCATAAACAGGCCAAAGCCGGTCCAGACGGCCCACACCCATAACCACCAGTATTGCCCCATGTTTTCCATCAACCACAAGATCAGCATGACCAGCGGCAGACCGATGAGGACTAACAGCATGAGTTGCCTGGCCTGGTCGCCGAAGAACGTCGCCGGCGTGGTGCGGTTGAAGTCGAATTTTGTCTCGAGTTTGAAAGTGCGATACAAGGCCATGGGGATATCGAGGATCGCCATGATGATAAACAGGCTGATCAAAAAACCGGTGCCGGTCAACAGCGGCGACAGCTCGAAGGAAGCCCACAGGCGATCCAGTGCATTCAGCCCGCCGCCGACTGTCCAGATCAGCAACAGGGTGACGCCGATAACGATTTCAATGCGTTCAAGCCGGGTTTTCGCGAGGGTATAATCGGCGGCCTTTTCATGCGCGGGTAACGGGATACGTTCGGCAAAGGCATCGGGGACATGGGCCCGGTGCGCACCGACAAAATGACTGTGGCGCAGGCTCAGCCACCACTGCACAAGGGTCGAAAGGCCAAGGGCAATGAGGAAGAGGGTGAGAAAACTGATTTCGGTCATAGAATCCGGTTCCGGTGTTTGCGCAAACTGTGCAGGCAGGGTAGCCTTAACGATTAACTAAAACAAGCCGTTAAGACCCCGGAGTTTGGCATGCCACAAGACGCGAATAACCTTATCTGGATCGACCTGGAAATGACCGGGCTGGATACCTTTAATGACTATATTATCGAGATCGCGACAATCGTGACCGACAAGGACCTGAATACGCTCGAGGAAGGGCCGGTTTGTGCAATCCACGTCGATGACGCGATCCTGGCGGGGATGGATGAGTGGAACACGCGCCAGCACGGCAATTCAGGGCTGACCGAGCGCGTCAAGAACAGCCAGTACAGCGCGGCCGATGCCGAGCAGGAAACACTGGCGTTTCTCGGCAAGTATGTGCCGAAAGGCAGTTCGCCGATGTGCGGGAACAGCATCTGCCAGGATCGCCGTTTCATGGCACGCCTGATGCCGGAGCTGGAGGCCTATTTTCATTATCGCAACCTGGATGTGAGCAGCATCAAGGAACTGGCGCGCCGCTGGGCCCCCGAGGTCTACAAAGGCCATTCAAAATCATCGTCCCACCTGGCAATGGACGATGTCCGGGATTCGATCGAAGAACTGCAGTATTACCGTGAGCACTTTCTGAAGGTCTGAGTCAGTCATCGCCTTCGAGGTCATCTGCCCCGGTCGTGCAGCTGTTGATCGAGGCTTTCGATAAGATTCCGGGCTATCCGGCAGGCCGCGTTTTTATCCCGGCACATCGTAAAAAATTCCGCCACCATAGCGAAACCCGCCTTGACCATGTGTCGCCGTATGTCCCGCCAATGCTTGCAGTTCGCTTCGGGGTGACTGGCGTAATCCAGGCTTACTGGATTATGAAGCTAGTGAAGAAGATGTCTTCTATCTCGACGTGATCGGCGCGGCCCTTGAGAGCAGCCTTGATCTCCTTGAGGGTGGCGCGGCGTAGTCGCTCCTTGCCCGTGATGGAGTAGAGGTCCTGGGCCTCCTGGGCACTCAGTAACATAATAACGTTGTGACGGATGGCGTCCCGATGGCGGGTAATATCCGCAGCGGTATTCGGGTCAACCAGCTGCATTTGCATGGCGATCTGCAAAAATCGCATGCGGTTATTGTCCATGATATTGACCACAAACGGGTTCTCGAATGAGAAATACCCGGAACCCGATGCCGCGCCATTCCCGGCGGCGTGACCATTCGCTGAGAGGATGCTGAGTAGCAGGGGTAGGAAAAGATATTTTTTCATAATTTTTAATAATCGTTGTGAATGCTGCCCAGTCTATCGGCACGGAGAGGATAATCTTCAGGCCTGTCGGCGAATAATAGCAGTTATGGCATGGGTTTTAATATTCGGGCAATGGTTACATAGAAGTTGACAATAATAGTAGGGTAATGATGGCGTGTGATTAGTCCTGCTCGCATAAAAACACATATAAAACAATGCCATAAAAATATGTAACGCCGATGGACTGGTAAAGCGGGTGTTTGTGTGAACATTAAAAATCAGGCTCTTCCCCAGATGTGGTGGGTAAGATTTACCGTATAACACCATCAGGATAAAGATCCAGTCCGCCAAGGTGAA
>NZ_JAVVES010000112.1:0-4094 GCF_032250955.1 Sulfuriflexus sp.
GAATCGTCTACCTGGAAGACAGCCTGAGCCCAGCTTCCCTGTCGTTGCTCCTGGTTTACCTGTACATGTAGCCACACTTGATTACCGGTATATACCAACAGTTCCGGTTTTTCATACTGCCAGTCCTGACGCCAGTGTTTCTGTACGAAAGGACCCATCAATTCGCCCTCTTTCCCCACGGCGAACATCACCATGATGTGCTGCAGACTGATGAAATTCTCCGATTCCTCAACCACATAAATATATTCGGTACCCCACGACTGATAAGGGCGGGAACGTACGAAATCAGGGGTATAACCCACTGTTTCCAGGAACTCGAAACTGCTGCGATAGGGTCCTGCCATGGCAAGGATTGCACGCCTGTCCTTCTCTTTGGTACTGAGACCGTCCTCCTGCAAGGCCAACCAGCCGGCATGCGGCTGGGGATCCAGCGTCAAGGCCGCCCCCTTGCTGCTGCCGCCGCGAGGGTCGAAGTTACAGTCCCCAGCCATTGACCAACTGAAGGTGTAACGCAAACTTTGTGGACAATCCAGACTATCATCTGCCGCCTTTACCTGCATGGCAGCGACCATTCCTGCTGTCAGCAACACGACTGGGAGAAAAGTGGTTCGTATAAATCTGTTCATGATTCTCTCCTTGCTCTCCCCTTTGGCAGGAGTCCAGGAAACCTCCCGAACAAGCTCCATACCGTCATCCCGGCGCCATACCGTCTATTTTCTCAAAGAAATAAAATGATAATCATTATCATTTAAAAGTCAAGTGCTTGACTGGATGCCAAAGCCGACAGGATCAACTTACTCCGACCCCTTTGATCGACCCCTTTGATCTGGCAGGATCAAGTTACTCTGACCCCTTTGATCTCAGCGGAGACGCCTGACATCGATGAAGCCTTTCAGCTCGCTGGCCGCCAGGCGATACGAGTTGCCCCATGTCGCGGTATAGATCTTTACCTCCTGGCCTTCTTTCAGGTTGTAGGCCCTGTTGTACTTCTGCTGCCAGACCTGGCCACTGGCCAGCGTGATGATCCAGCCGTCGGGGGCACGTTTCAAGGACTTGATTCGGTCATGCAGGATTTCTTCATCGTCTTCGGTGGTCACGACAGCCTGATCGCTTTTTCCAAACTGCTCCAGGCGGTCCGCATCGTTGGCAGCCTCTTCCTCCTTGCGCAGCCGCGCCAGTTCCTCGCGCATCCTTTTGTTTTCCTCTTGTAACCGGGCACCTTGCAACTGGACACCGTCACTGCCTTGCGGCGCTGCATTCTGCCTGCTTATTGCATCCTGCTTGATTACCGGCTCTGCACCGCTCTGTGTCATTGCCCTATCCGCCAACGCGTCGTAACAGGCAACGCGCGCCACATCCACCGTGATAGCCCGGCACTGACTGACGTCGACGTAAACCGGCGTCTGCGCAGCTGCCAGCATCGGGACAAGCAGCAACAACACAATATTCAGGATAGCGCCGGCTTTCATGATCCCTCTTTCATTGCATGTATTCGACACAACAGTTACCTCGGTTTCGATCTCGTGACAGCGATAAAATTTTTTGTTATTTCCAGCACCACTGCGATGCAATGGCGGCGCCTTCTGCCAGTGACTGCAGTTTCAGCCAGACCACTTGTGGATCGATGGAGGCCTGGCCGACATGAATGCTGAAACCGCAGTCGGTGCCGGCCATCACATTCTCGCGTCCCACCAGATCGGCGTAGCGCTTGATGCGCTGGGCGATCAGCTGCGGGTGCTCAATATAGTTCGACTGGCATTCAACCACACCAGGACACAGAATCTTGCCTTCGGGCAGCCGGTAATCCTCGAACAGTGCCCACTCATGGGCGTGGCGCGGATTGGCCGCTTCGAACAGCAGGGTCTGGGGTTTGGCCTGCATCACTATGTCGATGATGTCGGCAAAATTCATGTCGCAATGGTGAGGACCGCCGTAGTTGCCCCAACACAGATGCATCCGCAATTGCTCGGCGGGAATATTGGCTACCGCGTGATTGAGCGCCTCCACATGCAGGGCCGCACGTTTGCGGAAATCTGCCAGCGTTACCCCACTCGAATTCATATGCCGTCCCATCGCGAGATCGGGACAGTCGATCTGCAAGGTGGCGCCGGCTGCCGCGATGGCCTCGTACTCGGTTTTCATCGCCTCGGCTATCGCAAACACATACTCTTCATGCGTCGTATAATATTCGTTCTTGAAGAAAATTGACGTGACGCCCGGAGAGGCCGAGCTGAAAAACACCTTCTCCATATCCTGTCCTGCGGCCTGCTGCATGTTGCGGATGTCAGTATCAACATCATCGGTCATCTTGATGCTGATGGGCCCCTTGCAGCCGGGTGCGTGCCGGTGCTGACGGGCGGGATCTTCACCAACCCGGCGCGCCAGGTTGGGAAAGTCCACCAGATCGGCAAAAACATAGCTGTTTTCGCTGCCCCCAAAGCCGTTGAGACGGTCCTTGATATAGGTGGCGTAACTGGGTTTGGACATTTCCCCGTCGTTGACGATGTCGATGCCCAGCGCCCGCTGCCGGCTGACGATGTCCAGTACGGCCTGGTGCACCCGCTCCTGCAAGGCCTGCTCATCGACCGGAATGCCGTCTTCCACGGCCCACATCATTTGCATGAGATCCTTTTCACGCGGCAGGCTGCCAACATGGGTGGTAAGAAATTTTTCAGTACTTCTGGCCATCGTTTGCACTCCGGATATTGTTATGTTTTGAATAGAAACACAGGCAATGCATCTCATGCAAGATCAAGCAACACGGGGTTGAGATACCTGTGCCGCTAAAGCGCTTTAGCGGCTGCCCTGGGCGGGCACGACCGGGGTGCCATCCGCACGCACCGGAGTGCGGCCCTGACCTTCCATCAAGATACCATGGGCGGTTTCGAGCAGCGCGGGGTGACCTGACAGCGTGATCGTTTCGCCCACCTTGAAGGTATCTGCGCTGTAACCACGGCGCACGAGGTGGGTCACGGCTGAGCCACCGTAGCTGACATCCCACTCCTCAACCACGCCGGCGGAGTTGGTCACTTCGAGGGTCAGGCTGGGGTGCGGATTGATGAAGCGCCAGGCTTTGACCCTGCCGGTAATCTCGATGTCAATTTCCTCGTTATATATGCCGTTGGTGCTGTGGTGGGCGAAAGCGGACTGTACCAACAGGCCCAAGGCCAGCGCAGCCGTGCCAAACAGTTTGATCAGTTTCATTGCCGGTTTCTCCTGGCTGTCTGTTCAATATCGGGTTTCAGTAAGTGATACGCTCGATCGGGGGATCGTTCGGATAGTTACTGGGCATTAGTTTCAGAATGCCACGCGAAGCCTCGAGATCGCAGGCCCAGGGCAGTGCCAGCTCATTCGGGTCGCGCTGGCCGCGCACCTTGTACACCCAGGGTTCTTTCAGGAAGAAGGTGTCGATGGTGCTGATTTCGATGACGAGCTTGTCGTTTTCCAACCAGTAGCGCTCGCTCACCTGCTTCTGTGTCGATGAGGCCAGTTTGAAGTCAGCATTCAGGCCCTGCGGATCGAAGGTGAACTTATTGGTCACCACAATCAGTTCGCCGTTCTCATAACGGCCGTGTGAATGCCCGAAATAGGTGAACTCGTTGGTGCCGGGTTCGGCATGCTCGTGGCCTTCCAGCCACACGGTGCGCACGACATCATCCTTGCCATAGGTGAAAATCACTCGATCGTCCAGTTGCTCGATCTGATGAGAATAAGGGTCTGTCCACAGGTGCGGGATCGATATCGGCGCGCAGTCATACTTGGGCTGTGCCGCTTCATCTATGGCATCACGATAGGCTTTGGCGCGTTCGGTCAAGCGTGCGTCGTCTTGTTCCAGAATCATGCAGCCGAAGCCACTGCCATCGTAACAGGAGCCCCATTGCCAGACGCCACTGAGCGCCGGGATGTCATCGTCTGCGGCAAAGACCGCAGCAGAACTGAAAAATAACAGGGTTGTGCACTGCAACATGCTGAAATATTTGGAATTATTGCTGCGTGGTTTCATTGTCCT
Source organism: Sulfuriflexus sp. (assembly GCF_032250955.1). NCBI lineage: Bacteria > Pseudomonadati > Pseudomonadota > Gammaproteobacteria > Chromatiales > Granulosicoccaceae > Sulfuriflexus > Sulfuriflexus sp. The sequence goes on from NZ_JAVVES010000112.1 coordinate 4,010, forward strand.
CTCTCGTTGTCGTGTAAAAATCAGCCCACCCCCTGCATGATTACCTTTTTTGCCGGGTCGATCAATCCCGAAACGCAAAGCAGGG
>NZ_JAVVES010000113.1:0-4065 GCF_032250955.1 Sulfuriflexus sp.
AGTCAACCTGTTTACCTTATTTATCCGAAGCTTACCGCTTGTCAGGCTTATGTTAACGGGACAGCAGTGAAATTCTATATCAAAAAAACCGATAAATCATAAAATCGGGCGACTATTTTGGCGCCTTTCCGAAGCGGGTTTTTCGTCTGCATGTGATTGTTTCAAAAGTGGTTGTCAGCCTGCCGTACACCTGCTACTAATAACCCATGTTGATGTTTCAGGCGGGTTTTATGTCCTCGGGAGGTATGTGATGAGTGGTATATTGGTCAGAACCGAGCGGCCGGAAGATTATCAGGCCATTGATGTCGTCAATTTGAGCGCTTTTGAGGGGGATGACGAGGCGAAGTTAATCGCCACGCTCCGTGAGCAGAGCGGTTACCGGGCGGACTATTCGCTGGTGGCCGAGTTTAATGGCCGTCCGGTTGGCCATTTGCTGATGACCCCCGGCCGCTGCAACCAACAGAAAGCGAATACCCCGGTGATGATAATTGCGCCTATGTCGATTGTACCTTCGCAGTCGCGCCGCGGCATTGGTACCGCCCTCGTGGAGGCTGCCAGGAAAAAGGCGCGTGAAGAGGGTATGGCCGCGATGATTGCCGTGGGGGAGCCAGGCTACTATGAGCGCCTGGGTTTTGAGCCCGCCAGTAAGTGGGGGGTGAGGTGTAATCTGCCGGTACCGGAGGATGCCGTCATGCTGGTGGAACTCGAGGACGGCACCCTCAGTGGCGGCTGTACCGTAAATTACAGTGCCCCGTTCCTGTCCCTGTTCTGATCGTTGCCCTGCGGATAAGGGGTCGGAGTCGCGCGGACGTGGTGTTTCGCTGGAATAGCGGGCCGCGATGTTGGTGACAAGGTCAGAAGCACGTGTAGACAGCGACTCCGACCCCGCTGGACAAAGCTTACCGCTTGTCAGGTTTATGTTAACGGGACAGCAGTGCCTTGTTCTGATTGATTACAGGGTGGACCAGAGGGAATCGAATTCCAGTCCGCTATCGGTCTCGGCCTCGCCTTCGGGCTTTGCGGTGGTTTCGTCCTGCTCGGCTTCATGCAATACACGGAACTCAAATTGCGAGAAACCCTGTGTGCCTTCGCGTTGATGCGTCAGGATCGCAATAATTTGCTTGTCCTGCAGGTTGATACGAATATGACTGTCCTGTTTGAAGGGCAGCGCCGGGGTAATAATGGTGGCCGGTTGATCAATCGTACGTAGTTCCGGCAGCATCAGGCAGCGCATGAATTCGGAACTGCGGTCATTGGCATCGTGCTCTTCCAGCCGCGCGGCCACAGCAACAGCGTTCGGCGTCAGCATCTGGATACCGAGCTCAATGCTGTCGTTGCCGAGACTCAGCAGACGCCGGACCACGCCAATTCCCCATTGCTCGATACTTTTATCATGGTGTTCGTGGATGGCCAGCAGATCGCCAACATGTGCTGAAAAATCTGTATCAGTCTGTGAGACCAGGCAGTAGCCGCCGGCGCTGGTGTTTCGCATGGCAAACCGGATGGTTCGATAATCAAAGGGCTGATTATCAGCGGTATGGTCCGTTAGGTGATTCGTGGCGGATTCTGCATTACCGGGATCATTGCCAGAATAAGTATAATTGCTTGTCCAGACATCCGGCCCTGTGTACTGGTCGGAAAGGGCGCTGACGCGGGTAGTGTGAAAGGCTGATTGCCTGCCGTTTTGCAGGGTAAATTCGACGCTATCATTTTCATCAGGGACAAAGGCCTTTTCGCCGTTGATATAGTGATGCGCGGCACTGATACCAAAGGCAACCTCGACTTCGGTTTCTTGTTTGGCAATGCGTGAGAAGCCGCGTTTTGACATGATACTCCACGATGATAGCAGGCGCTGCAGCAAGTTCATCGAGGCAAGGCCGGTCAGTTCGGGATCGGCTGCAGCGATCTGTCTTTGCATGGTTATGATCAGATCGTGAGTGTTCAGCAGCCGACAATCCTGAAAATCATTGCCATGGTACAGGGACAGGTACCCGGGTTGCTTGTCCTCGCGAAGGTTAACAATAAACAGGCCTTGCGGATCTTGCTGTGAAGGAATCTTTTCCAGGCGAACCAGGTGAATAAGCCGGTTAAGTAGACCGCAAACCTTATCGACTTCGCCGCGGTGCAGGCGATAAGGCATGGCCAGTGACAACATGAGTATCTTGTCGTACATCGTGGCAATCGTACAGTTGCCGCCAGGCAGGTGATTCATGTCGTCTTTCAGTGGTGAATCCGATAGTGCGTGTTCTTCGGCATAGCGGTAGATCGTGTGTAGTTCCCGCCAGACATTGCGCGGATAAGGCGCATACACCTGGTAGGAGCGCAGGAGTAACAGGCCGAGATAACTGGTTGAACGATGCAGGGCGGTAAGCAGCAGTTTTTGATCAGGGTGCTTCGTGGTATCCACAAGCTGGCGGGCCACAATCTTGTAGCCCATGGCCAGCTCTGAAGTCAGGGCGCGCGCCAGCTCCGAAACCTTGCGATGCTTTTCATTCAGTGGCAGAGGTCTGCCGGCAAAGTGATCTTCCAGGGATTTGGTAATGTACTGGCACGGCTCACGCAAGGCCTCGAGGGACTTGATACGGTCGTGGACGGAAAGCTGCAAACGATTGATTTCAACCACGGCCTTGAAGACCAGGCGAGAGGTCTCGCCCAGGTTGGCCATGGGCAGGTTGGCAATCCATTTGGCGATAAACTTTGGTCGCGCATCAAAGGAATTGGTATCGGGCGCTTTTTGTGGCGGGATCGCGAGGCCTTCCAGGTCCATATTCTCAGACATCACATCCCTTCCAGTCTGCTTCAACAATAGCTAAATACATGACTACCCGGTCCCCACCAGTAAGTTCACATTATCCAAGTATAACAATATTTTCCAGGGGGGATAATCAACTATCGACAGACCCCTGGAGGGGCCGTTTGCTGGTACCACCGGCCTCCTCGCGAACCAGCCGGGGTACCAGGTAACCGGGCAGGGCCTCGCGCAACGAGTCCAGTAACTGGCAGGCCCGCGCATCGCTGACCTCAAAGTGAGCCGCGCCAGCCACACGGTCGAGCTGATGCAGATAATAGGGCAGGACCCCGGCCTCGAACAGCCGCTCACTGAGGCTTGTTTGCGTGTCTATATCGTCATTTACCCCGGCCAGCAGAACGGCCTGGTTCAGGAGGGTAGTCCCGGTATCACGCAGGCGCGCACAGGCCTCGGCCACCTCGGCATCGATTTCCCGGGGATGGTTAATGTGCAGCACGACCACTGTTTGCAAGCGGCTGCTGCACAACCATGCACAGAGCGCCGCATCAACCCGGGACGGCGCAACGACGGGCAGGCGGGTGTGGATACGCAGGCGTCTGACATGCGGGATAGCGGCCAGCCGCTGGCTGAGGGTGGCCAGCCGCTGGTCGCTGAGGCTTAATGGATCGCCGCCGCTAAGGATAATTTCCGCCAGGTCGGCATCAGCCGCGATGCCAGCCAGGGCCTGTTGCCAGTCATCACGGCCCGGGTTGGCATCGGCATAGGGGAATGCACGGCGGAAGCAATAACGACAATGGATGCCGCAGGCTGGCGTGGCCAGCAACAGGGCCCGGCCATGATATTTATGCAACAGGCCGGGGCTTTGCATGGCCGCCAGGTCGCCAACGGGATCCGATGAAAAGCCTTGTTTTTCATCTAGTTCAGCAGAGATGGGCAGAACCTGGCGGAGCAGCGGGTCGGCTGGGTCCGCCGGCCGGATGCGAGCCAGGTAGGGGGCGGTGACTTTCAGTCCGAAGTGTTTCGCGGCCTGTTCCGCCGCCGGCAGGAGTGTCATGGGCAGGTCGAGACGTCGCAATAACTCGGCGGGATCGGTGATCGCCGCGGCCAGCACCTCGCGCCAGCCGGCTGTTATCTGCAAAGTCGCCTTGGAACCCTGTATCATATTGTACTTCTGAGTGTCGTCCAGACGGCATCATACCGTATCTACCGGGACGAGATCAGTGTCGGCAGATGAAGTAATTATGCCTCGTCAGAAAAATTCATGGGTAGTTTTCGGGGCAGGTAGCGCTCCAAGCGCGTGATATAAGGCGATTTCA
>NZ_JAVVES010000114.1:0-4042 GCF_032250955.1 Sulfuriflexus sp.
CCCCCTTATGGGCCGATTTTTTTTCCTCTTGATTAAAGAAGCATTAATACACTTAAGAAAAGTACACTAATAAATACGGGCAAAACTCGCTTGTAGATGTGGTATTCGTTAAGTAGAAGTACATATTTTCAATCAGTTATAAGCACTATTAGCATTTAATCCTTGATTGCTGATGTATTAGGTTGTAATCAAAGAAAAAACACGTTAATAATGTTGCTACCCTTCTGAGGGTAAGTTGTAGAAGGATTTTACTGCACCGTTAGCCAGCGACTTCAGGCAGCCGGTGAATTTTGACATTGGTTAGCTGAGTGCAGGCTGTTGCTTAACGGGCAGTAAGCGCAAGGAGGATCCGTAATGGATAAACCACGATCAGCACTATCAACAACCGCCTCTCTCTACCCGGCTTGTAGCCCCACGCCGTTTGCGCATAAGAACTCAAGTACGGGCACAGTGGTCAGCCTGCAACCGGATAATTCTCACCATCAACTGAATTACTTGCCCACGACCCCGCGTAGTCAGCAGAACAAGGTATCAGAGGCCTCCCCTGAATACTTTGTCGACAAGTTGATGACCGAAATACTCCATGAACTAAAACAGCCGCTGACAGCGATTTCTCTCCTGTCCGAATCAGCAAGAAGAAGGGTCTCAGCGAGCAAGGAGGGCATGCACGACATTGAACATTCATTACAGAATATTGGAATCCAGGCAAAACGAATCAGCAAAATGATTCGCGGCTTACAGCGTTTTTCGACTGAAAATACACTGCAGACAGAAACCGTCTCAATTGAGGGCATGATGCAGGAGGTGATTGAACTAATCGATGTTGAAGCCAGACTGAATAATGTGAATATAGTCATAGATCTCGAAAAAGGACTCGAGCTCGAGATAGACAAGATTCTCATGGAACAGGTATTTATTAATCTTATAAGAAATGCCATTGATGCCCTGAAGGACGTAAGTGCAGAAAACAGGAAACTATTCATATATGCAGGTCGCCTGAATGATGAGGTAATTGTGAGCATTAAGGATAACGGCCCCGGAATGACTAGCGATCAGGCGGAGCATGCATTCGATACTTTTTATACCTCCAAGCCCGATGGGGTCGGCATGGGACTGGTTATCAGTCGGGACATCATTAAAGCCCATGGTGGAAATATCAGCTTTTGTACTTCGCCGAGCGAGGGTTGTACATTTTACTTGACACTGGGAACTGAAAAAAAGGAAGTTAAATATTATGAACGTTAAAGTACATATAGTTGATGACGATGAAACAATCAGGATTACACTCTCAGAACTTATGCAATTAGAAGGTATTGAAAGTGAAGTTTATTCCTGCGCCGAGGATTTTCTTGATGTTATAAATATGCAAGATAAAGGCTGCGTCCTCGTAGATATGCGCATGCCGGGCATGAATGGTCTTCAATTGTATGAAGAGATGGAGAGACGTTCGCTGTTTCTGCCTGTCATTATGATAACGGGGCATGCAGATGTAGATACCGCGGTAAAAGCCCTGAAGGATGGCATGCTGGATTTCATTGAGAAGCCGTTTGATAGTGACAAACTGCTGGCAACGGTAAAAAGCTGCCTGGCTAATTGTGTTGACTACCAGGAAAGATCACTTTATCGGGACAGGGTCGGGGAGCTGATCTCGCGGCTGACTAACCGGGAAAAGCAGGTCATGGAGCTTCTTGTCGATGGCTTGCAAAACAAGGAAATTGCGAGAAAGCTTAATATCAGTCCGCGAACTGTTGAACTGCATCGTGCGAAGGTGATGGAAAAACTTCAGGCGCATACTATTTCAGATGTCGTCCGTGCAGGCATGACAGCGTCAGAAGCAAATATGTACCAATAACAGGGGCATTCTGCTCAAGCCACTAATTTACCAATCGGTCATTCCATTATTCATCACCACCGTTATTCCGGCCGTGGCGAAGCGAAGGCCGAAATCCGGTGCAGGGCGTTTAAGGTATTCATGGATTCCCGCCTGCGCGGGAATGACGGGGATGGCGCAAGTCAAATTCTCCTGAATTACAGGTTCCACCCTTCACTCCACCAACCCACCTCGCACGCCACCAGTCCAGCCTGAACTCCACCAATTCACTAAGCAATCCACCCTGCCGTCATTTCGGCCGTGGCGAAGCGAAGGGTCGGAATCCAATGCATGACGCTTTAAGGTATTCATGGATTCTCGCCTGCACGGGAATGACGGTGCAGTGGATGCCTGCCTGCCCGGCAATGGCGACGGTAAAATAAATCAGCGTTTTCCTGAGGGGGGCAAAAGTACTTTTGCGTATTCAATAAAAGCGGCCCGGTATATAGCCTAGGCACCCAGTGATGCCGCGGATAAGGGAAGTACTGAAATGGGGAATGGCACAAGAAATATATTTTACTGGAATCCCATGCGAATACATGAGGAGTCCTTGGAGAGAATTGATAACAATCAATGGAATGTGCATTCTGCATATTCAGAATCAGATGCACTGGAATTGCTCGATAGGCATGACTATAAAGTCGGTCTGGCGCACATTGATTTCACAAACCCGAAGCAGGTACAGCAAACAGAAAATATTATTATTAGCAGTCACGCCGAGTGGGTGGCGCTTCTAGGTCAACAAGATCAACTCAAGCAGGAACAATGCAAAAAGGCGATATTGAATGGCTTTTACGACTATCACACCCTGCCAACGCAGTTAGGGATTCTCCTCAATACTCTCGGTCATGCCTATGGCATGTCTACTCTGAAAAAGAATTTTGCAGATGAAAACCTGTGTCTGCTGAATGAGGACGAGATGGTTGGCACGAGCCCTGCGATGAGAAGCCTGTTCTCGAATATCCGTAAGTTAGCCAGGGTGGATGCACCGGTATTGATTAACGGTGAATCCGGTACAGGCAAGGAACTGTCGGCGCTGGCCATTCATGAGCGATCCGGGCGCAGGAATGCTCCGTTTGTGGCTGTGAATTGCGGCGCATTGCCGGATAAGCTGATTCAAACGGAACTGTTTGGACATGAAAAAGGTGCATTTACCGGTGCTTACCAGCGTAAGATCGGCAAAATCGAGGCCGCGAGTGGCGGCACCTTGTTTCTGGACGAAATCGGCGACTTGCCGCTCGAACAGCAGACCAGCCTGTTGAGGTTCCTGCAAGAAAAAACAATCGAACGCGTAGGCAGCAGCAGTTCATTGCATGTCGATGTCAGGGTGATCGCCGCTACCCATGTGAACCTGGAACAGGCCATACAGGAAGGCCGTTTCCGGGAAGATTTATATTACCGCTTGAATGTGGTCAACCTGGTGGTGCCACCGCTACGCGAGCGCGTCGAGGATATCGAGGTACTGGCAAAGTATTTCTTTAACAAGTTTTACAGTGAGGCCGGCAATGGGGTAATCGGCTTTAGTCAGCAGGCATTACGGGCTATGAATGACTATACCTGGCCCGGGAATGTTCGCGAAATGATTAATAAAGTAAGGCGGGCCATGCTGATGTGCGAGAGTCGCTTGATCAGCGCAACTGATCTTGGGCTGGAAAGACGCTCGACGGGGAAACGTCGTATCCTTACTATTGATGCTGCGCGAAGCAATGCCGAGGTTGAAGCGATCATCAACAGTCTCAGACAATCAAGAAACAATATTTCACAGGCAGCCAGGACCCTGGATGTCTCGCGAGTGACACTTTATCGCCTGATGGAAAAGCACTCCATTTCAATCTAGCCGTATCTTCTCTCCCACAATCCAGCGGGGTCGGAGTCGCTGTCTACACATGCTTCTCACCAGCGGGGTCGGAGTCGCCGTCTACAGTAACTCTTGACCTGGTTGCCAACGTCGCGGCTTGCTGTTTCAGCGAACCATCACATTCACGCGACTCCGACCCCTTACTCCTAACGTCGCGGCTCGTTGTTCCAGTGAACCATCACGCTCGGCGACTCCTATCCCTTATCCTTATAACCACAAATGACGCAAAGTAACGCGAAGGGCTCTTCCCCAGATGTGGTGGGTAAGATTTACCGTATAACACCATCAGGATAAAGATCCAGTCCGCCAAGGTG
>NZ_JAVVES010000115.1:0-4007 GCF_032250955.1 Sulfuriflexus sp.
CGCATCAATCAACCTGGTTACCTTATTTTCTCGAAGCTTACTGCTTGTCAGGCTTATGTTAACGGGACAGCAGTGATCATAGTTATTACTTTCAACGCAGAGACACGCAGCATATCGATGATTGCGGAATGATGATTGATGAATGAACTTCCGATCATCAATCTGCAATCATAAATCATCAATTCATTAGTATGTAGGTCGGATTAGGAGTAACACGACGTAATCCGACGAAATATTTAGCATCGACACGTCGGATTACGCGTTGCTAATCCGACCTACACAACTGAATGTTTTAACGATCATCAATCATCATTCAGCATTCATCAATCTCTCTATATCGTCCGGTGTCTTTTCCAGCGCGCCGGTCAGCACATCATAGCCGTCTTTGGTAACGAGCACGTCGTCCTCGATGCGAATGCCGGTATCCCACCACTTCTTCGCCACGCCCTTGCTGCCGGCCGGGATATACAGGCCAGGTTCGACCGTCATGACCATGCCCTTTTCCAGCAGGCGCCACTCGTCACCGAGCTTGTAGTCACCCACATCGTGCACGTCCATGCCCAGCCAGTGGCCGGTGCGGTGCATGTAGTAAGGCTTGTAGGCCTCGTTCTTGATCAGGGTCGGGACACGGCCCTTGAGAATACCCAGCTCGACGAGGCCCTCTGTGATCGTGCGCACCGCCGCCTCGTGCGGCTGATTCCAGTGGTTGCCAGGCTGTACCTGCTCAATGGCCGCCTCTTGCGCTGCCAGCACCACCTCATAAAGCGCACGCTGGGGCGCGGAAAAGCGGCCATTCACCGGAAAGGTGCGCGTGATGTCCGAGGCATAGCACTCGAATTCACAGCCGGCATCGATAAGCACCAGGTCACCATCCTGCATCTCGGCGCGGTTATCGACATAGTGCAGGATGCAGCCATTGGCGCCGGCACCGACAATCGAACTATAGGCAGGGGCCTCGCTGCCCCGCCGGGTAAACTCGTAAAGCAACTCGGCCTCGAGTTCATATTCCATCATACCGGGCCGAGAGGTGCGCATGGCGCGCTGGTGGGCGGCAACGGAGATCTTCGCCGCCTGTCGCATCGTGCGGGCCTCGGCGGCGCTCTTGAACAGGCGCATCTCGTGCAGCACGCTGTTCAGTGCCACAAACTCGCCGGGGGCATGCACACCCGAACGGGCCTTGTCACGCAGGGCATTCACCCAGTGGATAACACGCGTGTCGAACTCCGGGTTATAACCCATGGAGTGGAACACCCGCAGGGTATTCTCCATCAGCCCCGGCAGGATCTCGTCAATGTCATCAATGGGAAACGAATCATCGGCGCCGTAGATGGTGCAGGCACCCTCCTGGCCGGCGCGGGGGCCGTTCCAGGTTTCCATGCGCGGGTCCCGTTCCCGGCAAAACAGAACGTATTCGCCGTGCTTGCGGCCGGGGATAAAGACGGCCACCGCCTCGGGTTCGGCGAAGCCGGTCAGGTAAAAGAAGTCACTATCGGGACGATAACGATACTCGACGTCACGGTTACGCATGCACACATTCGCCGTCGGCAGGATGGCAATATCGCCCTCCTCCATCATGTTCAGCAACTGACGGCGACGGCGTTGAAATTCATTCGGCTTGACGATCATGGGGCTATTGTCCGCTCATTAATGTTGCGTGGCCTGTGCAGGCGTGGAGAGTTCTTCATGGATGAGCAGGACACCGACGCGCAGGTATTCCGCCACCTCGGTATACGCGACCTCATCTTCTTCATCGGTCTCGTCGTCACTGACCTCGACCTGGGCGATATCGATCATATCCCGCACGACCTCGCGGCTGTCTTCCGGTAACTTGTCCAGGTCATTGATCCCGGCGATGCCCAGGCCAAGGTAGAAACCCTCGCACCACCGCCCCAGGGCCTGCAAGCGAATGTACAGGGCCTCATTATCGTCCGGCAGCAACAAGCGCATCCCGAACGCCGCCGCCTCGAACTGCTCCTCGGTCGTGGCATAAACCGTATCCAGCAGTGCGCGCAGCTCCTTAACGAGCAGGTCACTATTGTCGCCCCCGGCCGGCAAGATCTCGGTCAACCAGTGTTTTCGGGGCTCTTTATCGGCACATAACAGACCGCAGAGCAGGCCATGGCACTCCGCCGCATCGGTCACAATCTCTACCCGGGCCAGGGCATCATTCAATTCATCGTAGTCAGGCAGTTCATTTGCAGTCGACATTCGGCACTTCATCCGGCTTTAATTCAAAACAGCGACTATTATGCGCCTTTCCGCGCCCGGCATAAAATCCCCTGGCTGACACCCTGGCAGCCACTTTCAGCGTTGACCCCGTCTGCCAGCCATTTTATAGTGCCGGTATGAGCGTCCATAATAATGAAAATGAAGAACTGGAGCTGAAGCAGCTGGAATCACGGGTTGAAGAACTCATTGACACCTGTGCTTCCCTGAAGAATGAAAATCATTCCCTGCGCCTGCATCAAAACAACCTGATGTCAGAACGCGCGAAACTGATTGAAAAGACCGAGCTCGCCCGCAACCGCGTCGAGGCGATGATTAACCGCCTCAAGGCCATGGAAAATAACCATGAATAAAGACAATCTTGCCGTCACCATCAAGATTCTCGACAAGGAATTCCGCATTGCCTGCCCCGAGTCTGAACACGACTCCCTGCTTGCCTCGGCACATTACCTGAATACCCGCATGAAGGAAGTTCGCGACAGCGGCGTGGTCGGCCAGGACCGCATCGCCATCATGGCGGCGCTGAATATGGCCCATGATCTGCTCTCCCAAAAGGGCAAGAGCGAAAACTATGTCAAATCCATGAGCTCGCGTATCCAGTCCCTGCAGGAAAAAATCGAGACCGCCCTGACGCACAACAAACAACTCGAATTATAATCCCCTTCAGCGGTTCTCCTGACTGGAATTTTCAGCTACGATCCCAATATAGAGTTTAGGCATCCTCTGCAGTGTTCGACAGTGAACCCGGTATTTTCTTGAGCCTAGTTTTATTACCCGGGGAGAACTGTGGCAGGATTGTGTGCAAGTCCGCTGCTGGCGGAAAGCCTTATGCCCTGCCCCCTTTCCCCACTTGAGCCTCTGGTTCAAGGACAACGGAACGCAACGGCACAGGCGGAGGATGCCTCCTTATTTATGAGTAAAGATGCCAGTATCGCCGGACTGCGCAGGCACATGCGCAGCCAGCGCCGCGCCCTCTCAACCCATGAGCAACGTCTGGCCTCGGCAATGGCGCTGGGGCTGATCCTGCGCCACCCCTTTTTCCTGCGCGCCCGGCATATCGCCCTGTTTCTGCCGAATGACGGCGAAATCGACATCAGCGAGCTCTTGCCCATCGCCTGGGACATGAACAAGCATTGCTACCTGCCGGTACTCGCCTCACCCGGCCAGCGCCTCACCTTTGCCCCAATGGAAAAGGACAGCCGCCTGGCGCTGAACCGTTATGGTATCCCCGAGCCCGTCGTCTCCCATCGCCGGCTCCGCCAACCGCAACAACTCGACCTCGTTCTGGCCCCGCTCGTCGCCTTCGACCTTCAAGGCAACCGCCTTGGCATGGGGGGCGGCTATTATGACCGCAGCTTCGCCTTCCTCCGTCACCGTCGGCACTGGCGACACCCCCATCTGGCAGGGGTTGCGCATGACTTTCAACGCGTGGACAGGCTCCCGCAGCAACCCTGGGACGTGCCCCTGGAAGGGATTTTTACCGACCAGCGGTTTTACCCGGCAGGACGGTGGTTGGATTGATGATTTCGGATTGATGATTGATGATTGATGAACAGTGCAATCACCATTCAAGTTTCTGCCACCTGTAAACGTAACGATTTTCGTAGGTCGGGCTTTGGATGGATTGATGATTTCGGATTGCTGATTGATAAACTGTAGGATCATCATTCAAGTTTCTGCCCCCCTGTGAACGTAACGATTTTCGTAGATACCATCTCCCTCCACCGACCACAAACGGTATTTACAGCGCTTGTGGTTGATATGGTTGCTGGTGTTTTAAC
>NZ_JAVVES010000116.1:0-3930 GCF_032250955.1 Sulfuriflexus sp.
CAAGCGAGCTGATGTCATGGACCTGTGCCGCCTGAGCGGCTCTCAGGCCTATCGCCTACTCAGAAAGCTCACGGACAAAGGCTTGCTCACTAAAGCTGGAGAGAAGAAGTATGCGGTTTATACACGATAGAACTCGCCTATACACGGTGAGTATAGAGTTTATGCACGCGTGTATAAAGCCGTGCATAGCTCGCCTTCGCCATTATTCGTGTGGATTCGTGTCCATTCGTGGCTCAAGGGGTTTATAGATGGAAACAGCCAAACTGAAAAAATTCGCTCAGTTCGCCCGGCGCAGTCTGCTGGAGCAGGTCTCCGCCAAGCTGAAAATGGTGCTGGCTGAGAACAGTGCCGCCCGACGTGAAAGCCTTGATGCCATCAAGAAGCTGGAAGAGGCCATCGAGGCCCACAGCAAGGAGTGGGTCTCTGAACGCGTGGCTTACATCTGGTTCAACCGCTTCTGCGCCCTACGCTTTATGGATGTGAACCGCTACACCCGCATCGGCGTAGTGTCGCCCGCCGTGGGGCAGTTCCAGCCCGAGATTCTGGCCGAGGCCAAGATGGGGCACATCGACGAAGAGATGGTGCACGACAAGGTCCGGCAGCAGATCTTCGTCCTGCTCGACGGCAAAGCACCCAGCCGCGACCCGCAAGGCGAAGCTTACCGCCTGCTGGTGGTGGCCGCCTGCAACTTCTGGAACAAGGCCATGCCGTTCCTGTTCCAGCGCATCGACGACTACACTGAACTACTGATGCCCGACGACCTGCTCTCGGGTAACTGCATTCTGGCCTATACCCGCGAAGCGATGGCGACGGATGTCTGCGAGGATGTCGAGGTGATCGGCTGGCTCTACCAGTTCTACATCTCCGAGAAAAAGGACGAGGTATTCGACGGCCTGAAGAAGAGCAAGAAGATCACGCCTGAGAACATCCCGGCCGCCACCCAGCTCTTCACCCCGCACTGGATCGTCCGCTACCTGGTGGAAAACTCCCTCGGCCGCCTGTGGCTGCTCAATCGTCCCGGCTCAAAGCTGGTCGAGCAGATGGACTACTACATCAAGCCCGAACAGGCCGAGACGGACTTCCTGCGCATCGCCAAGCCGGAAGAGATCAAGATCTGCGACCCGGCCTGCGGCTCCGGCCACATGCTTACCTACGCCTTTGACCTGCTCTACGCCATCTACGAGGAGGAAGGCGTTGATCCCGCCGAGATTCCGGAGAAGATCCTCACCCACAATCTCTACGGCATCGAGATCGACGAACGCGCCGGGGAGCTGTCCGCCTTCGCGCTGACCATGAAGGCCCGCGCCAAGCAGCGCCGGTTCTTCAATAAGGGCGTCAAGCCGAACATCTGCGTGCTGGAAAATGTCCACTTCGACGAGGGTGAGCTGAAGGGCTACATGGATTTTGTCGGGCGCGACTTGTTTACCGCACCACTGCAGACCACCCTGCGCCAGTTCGAAGAGGCGGACAACTTCGGTTCCCTTATCCGTCCGGATGTCACCGACGTGAACGGCATGCTCAGGATACTGGAGTCAAAGAATGTCACCGGTCATCTATTCCTGAGTATGACCCACCAGAAGGTGCTACAAGCTCTGCGGCAGGCCGATTACCTGAGCCCGAAATACCATGTGGTGATTGCTAATCCGCCGTATATGGGCGGCAAAGGGATGAATGGGCGACTGGCATCGTGGCTCAAGGTCAATTACGCGGATGTGAAATCTGATTTGTTTTCTACCTTTATAGTCCGCAACACCGAACTGGCGTTACCCAAGGGTCAGCTTGGTTTTATGTCGCCATTCGTTTGGATGTTTATTTCATCCTATGAAAAGTTGCGCAGTTTCCTGATTAATCAAAAGACGATTACTTCCCTCGTGCAGTTGGAGTATTCGGGCTTTGATGGCGCGACAGTGCCCATTTGCTCCTTCACTATTGAAAATGCTCATCGACCCGATTTTAAAGGCGGCTATGTAAAGCTTTCTGATTTTCGAGGTTCTGAGAACCAAGGACCGCGAACTAGGGAGGCCATCAAAAACCCCAATTGCGGATGGTTCTATCGAGCATCTGCTGCTGACTTCAAAAAGGTTCCGGGTAGCCCTATTGCGTACTGGGTGAGTGATCAAGTTAGGGCAATATTTAGTAATTTCCCAAGCATGTCAGAAATCTCAACAATCTGCCAAGGGCTATCAACCGCTGATAATGATCGCTTTATTCGATTTTGGTATGAGGTTAGTTTAAGCAGAACAACCTTACATCACGACAATGAAAGAACAGATAAGAAATGGTATCCCTTAGATAAGGGCGGAGGATATAGAAAATGGTATGGAAACAACGAAGCTTTATTGGATTGGAAAAATGATGGTGCCGTTTTAAGATCTCTACAGCCTAAGTCTGTAATTAGGAACTCACATAAATATTTCGAACCTGGTGTTACTTGGGGGAAAATTACCTCTGCGCTGTTTTCAGCTCGACTAACTAGATCGGGACACATATTCAGCGATGCAGGAATGAAGGCGTTTGTTAGCGCTGAGCACAATCTTGAACCTCTTGCAGGGTTCTTGGCATCCAAACTAAGTCAATATTTTCTTTCAGTAATATCTCAGACCCTAAATTTCGAGCAGGGGAATCTTGCAAAGCTTCCTTTCAAGGTAATAGACAACCCTAAAATTAGTGAAGCGGTATCTTTGTCAAGAAATGACTGGGACGCCTACGAAACCTCCTGGGACTTCACCACACTCCCACTGCTGAATCCCGACTACCGTCAGCCGACCTTGAAGGCAGCCTACCAGAAGCTCCGCGCCCACTGGCGGGAGATGACGCTGGAAATGCAGCGGCTGGAGGAGGAGAACAACCGCATCTTCATCGAGGCCTACGGTCTGCAGGATGAGCTGACGCCCAAGGTGCCACTCAACGAGATCACCCTGACCTGCAACCCGCACTACCGCTACGGTGGCGATAAGAGCGAGGAGGAGCTGGAGGCGCTGCTGCTGGCCGACACCATGCGCGAGCTAGTTTCCTATGCCGTGGGCTGCATGTTTGGCCGTTATGCCCTAGAGCAACCAGGCCTGGTGCTGGCCAACCAAGGCGAGACCATCGAGGACTACTACAGAAAACTTCAGGAACCACGAATAGACACGAATGAGCACGAAGGAAAAGACAAAGAAAACATTAGTGCTGATTCGTGTTCATCAGTGGTTCAGCCCTCTTTCCCGGCCGATGACGATAACGTCATTCCCATGCTCGACGGTGACTGGTTCACCGACGACATCGCCGAGCGCTTCCGCAAATTCCTGCGCGTGGCCTTTGGCGACGAGCACTATGAGGCTAACCTCCAGTTCGTCGAAAAAGCGCTGGGCAAAAATGGCAAGGCCCGCGACATCCGCGATTACTTTCTCAAGGATTTCTACAGCGACCACGTGAGGCGTTACAAGAAGCGCCCCATCTACTGGCTATTCTCCAGTTCCAAGGGAAGCTTCAACGCGCTGATCTACATGCACCGCTACCGCCCGGATACGGTCAGCGTGGTGCTCAACGATTATCTACGCGAGTTCCGCACCAAGCTCACCTCGCACAAGAACCATCTGGAGGCGGTTAGCATTGGCGCCAGCAGCAGCCAAAGCGAGAAGACCAAGGCCCTGAAGGAGATCGAGAAGATTACCAAGATGATCGCCGAGATGGCGGAGTACGAACGCGAAGTGCTTTACCCGCTGGCCACCGAGCAAGTGGAGATCGACCTCGACGAAGGCGTGAAGGTCAACTACCCCAAACTCGGCGCGGCTTTGAGGAAGATACCGGGATTGGAAACCCAGGAAGAGTGAACGAGTTAGCAAGTTTAAAAAATAGCTGATTATTTAACGAGGGGGCAGCGATGAAGGTTGGTAGCTATGTAATCAATTCAAAGAGTCCAGAACTGGGTACGGGTGAGGTCGTCAG
>NZ_JAVVES010000117.1:0-3788 GCF_032250955.1 Sulfuriflexus sp.
CAATTTCCAGAAAACTATCTCTATTGCTCCAAATTCGCTATATTTTTACCCACTAATTTTTCCGAAGAGCCAAAAATGAATGTTTACTTATGTTTTGCGATGCCCTGGCCGATAATGCCTGAAGGAATGAAGTTCGAGGGATAACAAACCGGGTATGTCTGCACTTGCCACGAGTTCGCTGAGCAACGAGGTTTACGTCGGTCGTCAACCGATCTTTGACCAGGCACTGAATGTGTATGGTTATGAATTGCTGTTTCGCAGCGGTCACACCGCGCACGCCAATGTGATCGACGGCAACCACGCCACCTCGCAGGTCATCATCAACACTTTCATCGAGATCGGCGTCGAACACATCACCAATAACCGCCAGACCTTTATCAACCTGACCCGCGATTTTTTGCTTGGCGAGATCCCGCTGCCGCTGCATAGCGAAAATATCGTCCTCGAGATCCTTGAGGATGTCGAGGTTGATGATGCACTGCTCGCCGCCGTGCAGAAACTCTCTACCGAGGGCTTCACCATCGCCCTGGATGATTTTGTCCTCAACGAGAAAAACCGCGCCCTGTTGCCGCACGCCGATATTATCAAGCTCGACCTCATGGCAATGGACAGCGAAACCCTGAAAAAGCACGTCCATATCTTCAAAAAACTCGACGTCAAATTGCTCGCCGAGAAGATTGAAACCGAGGCCGAGTATGAAATGTGCAGGCAACTCGGCTTTGACTATTTCCAGGGCTATTACTTCTGCAAGCCCCGGGTCATGAGCGGCAAGCACTTACCGGCAAACCGCCTCGCCCTGCTGGAGATGATCGCCAAGCTGCAGTCACCGGATTGTGACATGGACGAACTGGAACAGATTATCAGCCGTGACATCGCCATCAGTTACAAGCTCCTGCGAATCATCAATTCACCTTTTTACAGCATGACCTCGAAGGTCGATTCGATTAAAAAGGCTCTCATTGTGCTCGGCCTGAAGCAGCTGAAAAGCTGGGTGACCGTGATCGGCCTTTCCATGGTCGATGACAAGCCGGCCGAACTGGTTAACCTCTCGCTGACCCGGGCCAAAATGTGTGAGCAACTGGCGGCAGCGTTTGGCTGCAATGAAAATGCCGCCTTTACCGTTGGCCTGTTTTCCATGCTGGATGTGTTGCTGGACAAGCCCCTGACCGAACTGGTGCAACAACTGCCCCTTGATACTGACGTCACTACCGCACTATTGGCGCAGGAGGGCAAGCTGGGCGATTTATTGCGCCTGGTCACCCTGTATGAAAAGGGTGACTGGCAGGCAGTGGATGCGTTCAAGCTTGAAATGCATACCTTGCGGCAGGCCTACCTGGACGCGCTGGCATGGTCGGACACCATCACTTCCCGGATCAGCAGTTGAACTCAAGCCTCTTTCGAGAGCAGCAGGCTGCCGCTCTTATGCACGCTGGCCTGCCAGCCCCTGGCCAGCCAGGTCGTCGACACGGTTTCCGTTATCAGCCCAGGGCCTTGCAACGCCTGTCCCGCGGCGAGGGTCTCGCGGGCATAAACCGGCACGCTCCCGGCTTCCCCGAATACAGCTACCTGATTACTCGCCAGGGCCGCGCCTGAGGCTTCAAGTGCTTGCAGGACGGGCTCGGGCTCGGGGCCGCGCAAACCGACGCGCACATTGACCAGTTCCACGGGCAGATCCAGCCGGTGGCCATATCGATCCTTGTGCGCGGCATGGAAGGCTTCGCTGCTGCGTGCATGGCCCTGCCAGGCAACCGTGAAGGTATAGGACTGACCGCGATAACACAGGTCAACGGCGGCATCGATCTGCAAATCGGTTTCGGGCACACCTTCGGCCAACAGTGACTGCCGACCCTGCCCGACCAATTCCTGAATATGCGCGTCAATTACCTCCGTGGCGATCTCGGTCAGGCGGCCATTCAGGGTTCGCGACAATTGCCGCGCCCGCGGTGCCGCCAACATTCCCAGGGCAGACAGAACCCCGCCATGTACCGGCACCAGCGCCTCGCGCATTCCGAGTGCTTCAGCCAGGGCACAGACATGCACCCCCCCCGCGCCGCCAAATGACATGAGCGTGAAGTCGCGCGGGTCCACACCTCGTTGTACCGAAATCACGCGCAAGGCACGTGCCATGTGCTCGTTGGCGACACGCAAAATGCCTTCCGCGGCGGCCTCGACTGTTGTCTCGAGGGCCTCGGCGATCCGCCCCACTGCCCTGACGGCCGCCGCCACGTCCAGCGGCATCTCACCACCGAGGAAGGCATCCGCACGTAGCCGCCCGAGGACCAGGTTGGCATCGGTCACGGTGGCCCGTTCGCCACCCCGTCCATAGCAGGCCGGCCCCGGTGCGGCACCCGCCGACGTCGGCCCGACCTGCAACAGCCCGCCGGCATCGACGCTGGCAACCGAACCGCCACCGGCGCCGATTGTATGCATATCGACCATCGGTACCGACACCGGGTAACCGGCGATCTCGCCCTGGCTGGTGAGCCGCAGGTCACCATCGATCAGGGCGACATCGGTTGACGTCCCGCCCATGTCAAAGGTCAGCAAGCGTTCGCGGGCACAGGCCCGTCCCATAAAGCGCGCCCCGGCCAGACCGCCGGCCGGGCCGGACAACAACAGGTGTACCGCCTGCTGGCCGGCCTGTGCCGCATCAATGGTGCCACCAGCACTCTGCATCACCGACAGCGTGGCTGGTGCCAGGCCTTCCTGCAGGCGCTCCAGATAGCCCTGCACCAGCGGGCCAACATAAGCATTCAACCATGTGGTCATGCCGCGTTCATATTCACGGTATTCGGGAAGAATGTGGGAGGAACGCGAGACAAACATGCCCTCGGGCACGACCGCCTCGACGGCGCGCTCGGCTGTATCATCAAGGAAGGAAAACAGCAGGTTAATAGCCACCGCGTCAGGTGCCAGCGACAGCAGTTGTTGCCGTAGTTGCGCAAGCCCCGCGTCATCCAGCGCCTGCAGCACGTCCCCCTCGGCACTCAAACGTTGCGGGACCTCGAGACACAGTTCGCGTTCAACCGGCAATGCCGCGGCGACGGGCTGCAGGTTATAGAGTTCGCGCCGCGCCTGGCGGCCGATACTCAACACATCCGCCAGGCCCGTGTTGGTGATATAGGCCGTGCGCACACCCTTGCCTTCCAGCACGGCATTGGTCGCGACGGTCGATCCATGCACCACCCGCAGGCCGTCATCAAGGCTCAGCCCGAGCGCCTGTACGCCCTGCAGGATGGCCTGTTCGGGCGCCTGCGGCGTGGACAGTACCTTGTGTACCCTTAAGCCCTGTTCATCCAGAACCACAAAATCGGTAAAGGTCCCGCCCGTATCAACACCCAGCAGCATGCGACTCGTTCTCACTCAGCACGATCCGATCCCGGCCCTGCATCTTCGCCAGGTAGAGGGCCACATCGGCACGCTGCAACAGGTTGTTGACCGTATCGTCCTTTGCAACCACGGCAATGCCCTGGCTGATGGTGACGGATAACACATGCCCGCCATACTCAATCCGGGCCTTCTTGACGCGCATCCGGATACGTTCTGCCACCCGTTTTGCGGTATTCGGGCAGGCCTTGCTGAGGATAATCATGAATTCCTCACCGCCATAGCGGCTGACCGTATCGAATTCGCGCACCGCGTCTTCAAGGCAACGACTGACCTGGCGCAAGACCTCGTCGCCCGCCAGATGGCCATAGGTATCATTAATCTTTTGGCTCTTCCCCAGATGTGGTGGGTAAGATTTACCGTATAACACCATCAGGATAAAGATCCAGTCCGCCAAGGTG
>NZ_JAVVES010000118.1:0-3666 GCF_032250955.1 Sulfuriflexus sp.
CCGGACAGAACAAGGATCTCGGTTACATGTTGCTGGATATCGACTTTGCTAACGACATGACCCCGCTCTTTTTCCGGGCACAGATGGAAAACGGCATCATCTCGCCGCCGTCGCCGCTGGCCGGGGAGGTGCGCACATGATGCTGCATGCACTGAACGGCTATTACGAGCGGATGCTGAACGATCCCGATGCAGCCATGCCGGCATATGGAACCAGCATCGAAAATGTCTCTTTTGCTTTGATCCTTGGCGAGGACGGTTCTTTGCGGGCAATCGAGGATTTGCGAGTTGAAAGTGGCAATGCCAAAAGACCGCGCAAAATTCCGGTGCCGGCGGCAGTGACCAGAACTTCGGGGACCAAGGCTAATTTCCTCTGGGATAAGGCAACCTACGTATTTGGCGCCGATGCCGAGGGGGCGACGACGAAGAATCGCGAACGCTTCGATGCCTTCAATGAATTGTTGTTGGAGGTCGGTAAGGATATCGAGGACTGTGGCTTTCTGGCGGTCAGAAATTTTTTGCAGCAGTGGGATTGTGGACAGAGCGAGGCGGTTGTGACCCGCTTGCAAGAGTCGTGGGGGGAGATTGCCAGCGCTAATCTGGTTTTTCGCCTTGACGGCGTGCCTGGGTTCATCCACGACCGACCGTTGATTCAGCAACAATGGCTGGCTTACGGACAGAAAGATTCTGATGCCCCTTCTGGTCAATGCCTGATTACCGGCGAGAAAGATGTCCCTTTGGCGCGTATTCACACCCCGATCAAAGGGGTGCGGGGCGGGCAGACCTCCGGCGGCTATATTGTCTCGTTCAACGCCTCGGCCTTCGTCTCCTACCAGCAGGACAAGGCCTCGGTTGGTGAAACCTCGTCCTTTGCCTACACCACCGCGCTTAATGCGCTGTTGTCCAGCGAACGGCGACAGAAGATCATCATCGGTGACGCCACCTATGTGTTCTGGGCAAAAAAGGCGACCGCAGCCGAAGGGTTTCTGGCCGATCTGTTCGATCCGCCGCAGGAGGGGACGGAAGATCCGGCGGAACAGGACGACCAGAAAACAACCCAAGATATTCACGGTCTGCTGAAGTCCATCCGCGAAGGGCGCAAGCCGACCGATATCATGCCCGAACTGAATGAGGACGTGAGCTTCTACATCCTCGGTCTGGCGCCCAACGCCGCGCGCCTGTCGATCCGCTTCTGGCAGGAAACCAGCCTAGGTGAGCTCCTGGAGAAGGTCGGTCGGCATTACCGGGAACTCAACATCGTGCGGCAGTTCGACAGCGAACCGGAATTTCCTTCTTTGTGGCGGCTGCTGGTACAGACCGCGGCCCTCGGCAAGTCGGAGAATATCTCGCCGGTACTGGCTGGCGGCCTGACCCGCGCCATGCTGACCGGCGCTCCCTATCCGCAGAACCTGTTGCCCGTTGTGCTCGACCGCATCCGTGCTGAGCACAATGTCACTTATTTCCGCGCCGCACTGCTCAAGGCCTATCTGCTGCGCAATACCAAAATGGAGGAGGTTCCCGTGTCTCTAGATTTGAACAGGACCGATCGTCCCTATCTGCTGGGCCGGTTTTTTGCGGCCATGGAAAAGGCGCAGGAAGAAGCGATTCCCGGAACGAAAGCGACAATCAAGGACAAGTACTTGTCGTCTGCCGCGTCCACACCCAGCAAAATTTTTCACATGTTGATAAAAGGATCTGCTCACCATACCTCAAAATTGAAAAAGGACCCTGAAACCCGTGGGCGGGGCATCTACTTCGAGAAAATGATGCTGGACATTCAGGACGGTTTTAATGACTACCCTACAACCCAGAAAGCGGAAGAACAGAGCCTTTTTATGATCGGCTATTTCCATCAACGTAAAGCCTTTTTCACTACAAGAACTCAGGAGGGATAAAAAATGACCACAATCGCAAATCGCTACGAATTCGCCCTGTTGTTTGATGTCCAGAACGGCAACCCTAACGGTGACCCCGATGCTGGCAACATGCCGCGCGTCGATCCCGAGACCGGCCACGGGCTGGTGACCGACGTCTGTCTGAAGCGCAAGATCCGCAACCATATCGCCCTCTCCAAAGAAGGGTCCGAGGGGTTCAATATCTACGTGCAGGAAAAGGCGGTCCTCAATCAAACCCACGAGATGGCCTACAAGGCCTGCGAACTCAAGTCCGAAGCCAAGAAGCTGCCGAAGAAGGTAGAGGATGCGAAGAAAGTCACTGGCTGGATGTGCGCCAACTTTTATGATATCCGTGCTTTCGGTGCGGTGATGACCACCGAGGTCAACTGTGGCCAGGTGCGTGGGCCGGTGCAGATGGCCTTTGCCAAGAGCGTCGATCCGATCGTTTCGCAGGAGGTCAGTATCACCCGTATGGCGGTGACCAACGAAAAAGATCTGGAGAAAGAACGAACCATGGGGCGCAAGCACGTCGTTCCTTACGGGCTTTATGTCGCGCAGGGATTTGTCTCTGCTCCTCTGGCGGAGAAGACCGGCTTTTCCGCCGAAGACCTGGAGCTGCTCTGGAACGCCCTGTCCAACATGTTCGAGCACGATCGCTCCGCCGCCAGGGGGGTCATGAGCAGCCAAAAGCTCTTTGTCTTCAAGCACCAAGACAAGCTCGGCAACGCTCCCGCCCACAAGCTCTTCGATCTGATCGACATCCAGCGCAATGAACGATCGGAAGGGCCGGCGCGATCGTTCAAGGATTACGACGTGATGGTCGGCCAGGCTCCGGCCGGGGTGGAGATCATCGAAAAGCTGTAATCTCGTCAAGCGTGCGGGACGCAAATGCGTCCCGCACCAAACATTATCGGGAGGGGAGGATGAGGACATGACGGAAAAACTGGCCATTTTCAAGGGCAAGGAAATACGCCGTACAATTCACAATGGCGAATGGTGGTTCTCCATTATTGATGTGATCGAAGTTCTAACTGGCAATGAAAGACCACGCAAATACTGGAATGATCTAAAGAGAAAACTCCTTTTAGAAGGCTATGAGCAGTTGTCCGAAAAAATCGGACAACTGAAATTACAGGCTGGGGACGGCAAGTTTTACGCAACTGATTGTGCCAACACCGAGACAATGTTCCGTATTATCCAGACAATCCCATCCCCCAAGGCCGAGCCTTTCAAACGCTGGCTGGCCAAAGTCGGCTACGAGCGTGTCCAGGAGATAGAAGATCCCGAACTCGGCACCGCCCGAACACGCGAACTGTACCGCGCCAAAGGCTATTCGGAGGCCTGGATCGAAAAGCGTATGCGTGGTATTGCAGTGCGCGCAGAGTTGACCGGTGAGTGGCAAAATCGCGAAGTTGGCGATAATCGGGAGTATGCCATTCTGACCGCTGAAATCTCCAGGGCAACCTTCGGTTTGACGCCTGCTGAATACAAGAATCTAAAACAGCTCGACCGTGAAAATTTGCGCGATCATATGACCGATCTGGAATTGATTTTTTCCATGCTGGGTGAGGCTGCGACCACCGAAATCACTCGCACTAAAGATGCTCAAGGCTTCGATGAAAATCGAACAGCTGCCATCAAGGGCGGACGGATTGCCGGGGAGGCCCGCCAGAAGCTGGAAGTGGAATCGGGACGCAAAGTGGTGACGGACGATAATTATCTGGATGCTCCTGAAAAACAGAAGTGTCTGGAGAGGGAAAAAAACAAAGGCT
>NZ_JAVVES010000119.1:0-3469 GCF_032250955.1 Sulfuriflexus sp.
GCGCATCTATCAACCTGGTTACCTTATTTATCCGAAGCTTACGGCTTATCAGGCTTATGTTAACAGGACAGCAGTGATTTAATTTAGTATTGCCGGATCGTCAGTGTATCGCCGTGCTGGCTGAATTCCAGGTGGCGCAGGAAGCTCATTCCCAGTAACAATGCCTCACCCTGCTCGCGCGGATTAATGCTCGCGCGGACATCATGCAATTCGATCTCACCGAGACGCACCGAGTCGAGCCTTGTCAGATAACCGGTGATCACGCCGTTCGCCGTATTGTATTGCTGTCTTGGGCCGCGCTGCAGACCGAGTTTTTCGGCCAGGTCGCCGGGTATGGAGATGTCGCTGGCGCCGGTGTCGAGCAGGAAAGTCACGCGCTCGCCATTGATAAAGCCATCGGCCACGTAATGCCCGGAACGGTTGCGTTGCAGGGTAATGACCCTGCCGCCATCCTTGAGTTGTTGTGTGCTGATAGACTGGTTCGGGTTGTTCTCGCGGGCCTCGAAGCCGGCGAAAATCCAGGCGAGCAGGCCAAGTGCGAGTAACCAGGCCACCGTGGTCATGACCTTGCCTATACCTTGTGTCGGGTGCGGCTGCTTATCCATAAGCTTATGTTAACACCACCCATCTGATGGTGTAAGGTTAGCGTAAACAGGCAGCGGGTCTTTCCTTGATTAATTTACTAAAAAATATTGTGCACGCCTTGCTGGAGAGCCTGCGCGATTTGTTACCGATCATTATCGTGGTCGCGTTTTTTCAATTCATCGTCTTGCAACAACCGATCCCGAATCTTGATCGTATTCTGACGGGCGCCTTGCTGGTGCTTATCGGCTTGACCCTGTTCATCAAGGGACTGGAAATGGGCCTGTTCCCGATCGGTGAAAGTATTGCCTACGCCTTTGCGAAAAAGGGCAGCCCGTCACTCTTGCTGGTATTCGCCTTTGCGCTCGGCTTCGGGACGACTATCGCTGAACCCGCCCTGATTGCCGTCGCCGCCGAGGCCGCCAGGGTGGCTGCCGGTGGGGGGATGATTGCCGAGACTGCCGAGGCCCGGGAAGCCTACGCCTTTGGTCTGCGCATGACCGTCGCCGTCTCAGTCGGCTTTGCGATCGTTATCGGGGTGGTGCGTATTATCCGTGGCTGGCCAATTCAGTATCTGATCATTGCCGGTTATCTCGGTGTTGTTATCATGACGGGCTTTGCGCCAAAGGAAATCATAGGTATCGCCTACGATTCGGGCGGGGTGACTACCTCGACGGTGACCGTGCCGCTGGTAGCCGCACTGGGTGTAGGCCTGGCTTCCAGTATCCGCGGTCGTAACCCGATGATTGATGGCTTTGGTCTCATCGCCTTTGCCTCATTAACGCCGATGATCTTTGTGATGGGCTATGGCATGGCGATAAGCTGATGGAATTACTCAATCACATTTTTCACACCCTGTTACTGACACTGCGTGATGTCCTGCCCATCATTGTCATCATCTTTACCTTCCAGTTTATCGTCTTGCGCAAATCTATTCCGCATCTGAAACAGGTTCTGATCGGCCTGGCCTATGTTGTACTGGGGCTGGGGCTGTTCCTGGTCGGGCTTGAAGAGGCGTTATTCCCGCTCGGCAAGCTTATGGCGGAACAATTGACAGACCCGGCCTTTATCTATGCCGGTATCGACAAGGTCAGTGACGTCTTGCGCTGGCAGGACTATGGTTGGGTGTATGCCTTCGCCGCGGCGATTGGTTTTGCCACCACTATAGCCGAGCCTTCACTCATTGCGGTGGCCATCAAGGCCCGCCAGGTCTCCGCTGGCGCGATTACCGTGTGGGGCCTGCGTATCGCAGTCGCCATCGGGGTCGCCATCGGCATCGCGCTGGGGAGTTATCGTATTGTGAGCGGCACGCCGCTGCACTATTACATCATCGTCGGCTACGTGCTCGTCATTATCCAGACAGTCTTTGCGCCGCGCATGATCATAGCGCTGGCGTATGACTCGGGCGGGGTCACGACCTCAACCGTGACCGTGCCGCTGGTCGCCGCCCTGGGCCTGGGGCTGGCGGCGACAGTGCCCGGGCGGAGCCCCTTGCTGGACGGCTTTGGCCTGATTGCCTTTGCCAGCCTGTTCCCGATCATGAGCGTGATGGGCTATGCGCAAATCAGTGAATGGCGATACAAACGTGATGTAAAAGGAAAACAACGCGAACAACAACTCAAGGACGAATAAAGGAGGGCATTACCATGCATTTCAAATTGCTGATTGCCTTGGTCGAAGATGATAAAACGGACTCAGTCCTGAATGCCGCGCGTAACGCGGGCGCCACGGGGGCAACGGTGATAAGCCAGGCCCGCGGCGAAGGCCTGAAGAAAGCGAAGACCTTCTTTGGTCTGAGCCTGGAAACGCAGCGTGACATGTTATTGTTTCTTGTTGAGGAACACATGAGCCGCAGCATTCTTGAAACTATCTCTGCGATCGGGGAGTTTGATAACAAGCCGGGTACCGGTATCGCTTTCCAGATTGATGTGGAAGACGCGGTGGGTATCGGCCAGCAGATTCGTGAATTAACGGGAGTGGTGGAGGAAAAACTATGACCAGGAACATACTGATTCGGGTACGCGATGTAATGAAGACCAACTATGATCTGGTTGACGGTCTTGTCACGGTCAGTGAGGCGCTGGAGAAAATGCAGCATGTCGACACCAAGTCGCTGATCGTCGACAAGCGTCACGACGATGATGAGTACGGTATTGTGCTGATGTCGGATATTGCGCGCGAGGTGATCGCCAGGAATCGTTCCCCCGAGCGCGTCAACATCTATGAAATCATGTCCAAGCCGGTTGTCAGTGTCGACCCGCGGATGGATATCCGCTACTGCGCCCGCTTATTCGACAAGTTCGGCCTGTCGCGCGCGCCGGTGGTCGAGGACGGCAAGATTATCGGCGTCGTCAGTTATACCGATATGGTCCTCAAGGGCCTGGCGACACAGATATAAGAGAAGCTTATAAAGCCAAAGCCAGGCGCAGGCCGGAGAAAATATGCCGCTTGATGGCGGCCTGTAAGCTCGTCAGCCAGTTCCCGAACGTTGACCTTTCAGCCGGTACATATGGTCATCCGCATGGCTCAGCAGGGTAGCGGCATCCTCCCCGTCCGCTGGATAACAGGCCACGCCGATACTGCAGGACGGCATTTTGATCCCGCCGAATTCAGTGCCCAACGGCTCGGCCATAACCGCGAGAATCTGCTCCACCTTCCTGAAAACGGTATCCGCCGACTGGATGTCCGTCAACAGCGCAGTGAATTCATCGCCGCCCATCCGGGCCACCGTGTCTGTCTCACGTACGCAGCGTTCCAGCCGTCGAGCGATCGCACAGAGCACACGATCACCCATCGCATGTCCATGGGCGTCATTAATGTACTTGAAGTCATTGATATCCAGAAACAGCAAAGCCAGGCTGTTCTGGTGGCGATGGGCCGCACGCAG